>JAICZD010000027.1 GCA_025933855.1 Modestobacter sp.
CTCGGCGGGTGCGACAAGACGATCCCGTCGCTGCTCATGGCGGCCGCCTCGGTCGACCTGCCCGCCGTCGTCGTCCCCGGCGGCCCGATGCTGACCGGCACCTTCCGCGGGGTGCCACTGGGCTGCGGCACCGACGTGTTCCGCCTGTCGGAGGAGGTCCGCGCGGGCACGCTCTCGGCGGCGGAGTTCACCCGGTCGGAGTCGGCGATGATCCGCAGCCGCGGGCACTGCAACACCATGGGCACCGCCTCGACGATGGCGCTGGTCGCCGAGGCGCTGGGCACCGTCGTCCCCGGCGTCGCCGGCACCCCGGCGGCGGACAGCCGGCTGCTGGAGGCCGCGCACGGCACCGGCCGGCTGGCCGTGGAGATGGTCGCCGCCGACCGCCGGCCCAGCACCTTCCTGACCGAGGCGTCCTTCACCAACGCGATCGTGGCGCTGGCCGCCATCGGCGGGTCCACCAACGCCGTCGTCCACCTGCTGGCGATCGCCGGGCGGCTCGGGATCGACCTGACCCTCGACGACTTCGACCGGATCGGCTCCGGCGTGCCAGTGCTGGTCGACCTGCTGCCGGCCGGCCGGTTCCTGATGGAGGACTTCCACCGCGCCGGCGGGCTGCTCGCCGTCCTCGCCGAGGTCCGCGACCTGCTCGACCCGGCGGCGGGCACCGTCACCGGGAAGCCGCTGGTCGAGTACCTGGACGACGCGGCGATCTGGGACGCCGACGTCATCCGGCCGCGCCACGAGCCCCTGGTCGAGCACGGCGGCATCGCCGTCCTGCGGGGCAACCTCGCCCCTCTCGGGGCGGTGATCAAGCCGGCGGCGGCGTCACCGCAGCTGATGCGGCACCGCGGCCGGGCCGTGGTGTTCGACTCCATCGAGGACTTCCACGCCCGGATCGACGACCCCGACCTGGACGTGGACGCCGACTCGGTGCTGGTGCTGCGCGGCTGCGGGCCCCGGGGCTACCCGGGCATGCCCGAGGTCTCGAACATGCCGCTGCCCCGGAAGCTGCTCGAGCAGGGTGTGCGGGACATGGTGCGGATCTGCGACGGGCGGATGAGCGGCACCGCCTACGGCACCGTCGTCCTGCACGTGGCACCGGAGGCCGCCGCCGGCGGCCCGCTCGCCCGGGTGCGGACCGGGGACGTGATCAGCCTGGACGTCGACGCGCGGCGCATCGACGTGGAGGTGCCCGACGACGAGCTGGCCGCCCGCCCGCCGGACCGGGCCACCGTGGCTGCGTTCGCCAACCCCCGCCGCGGCTGGGAGCGGCTCTACGTCGACCACGTGCAGCAGGCCGACACCGGCGCCGACCTGGACTTCCTGGTCGGCTCCAGCGGGTCGCAGGTCAGCCGCGAGTCGCATTGAGGAAGGACCCCGTCCTCCGCACCCTTCGCACGCTCAGGGCGGGGCCACGGCCCCCCGGTCAGCCGCCCACCCGGGCAGCCGGCGAGACACCGAACCGCGCCGCCGTGGCGCGCTTGTACCCGGCGGGAAAGTCGACCGACGCCGCGCGGTCGACCGCGGCGACCCGCACCTGGGCGGCACCGTCCCCGGCGAACGCCGCGGCGCACTCCTCCGGAGCGATGTTGGCCGCCGCCACCAGGCCGCCCGCGGCGCCGATCGAGCCGCACAGCGACAGCAGGCTCGCCGCGCCGGTCCAGAGGTCACCGGCGAAGAGCTGGTGCTCGTGCAGCAGCCGCGCGGCGTCGCCCGAGGAGTCCTTGAGGCCGGCGACCGGGAGGTCCGGGAGCAGGTCGACCGGAATCCCCGGCACGGACGCACCCGGGAAGTGGTAGGCGAGCACCGGCCCGGTCGCACTCGCCGCCACCCGGTCGTAGTACCGGCGCGGGTCGGGCACCCCGGGCGGGGAGAGCGCCAGGACGGCGTCGGCGCCGGTGCCGAAGGCGCGCTCGGTCAGCTCGGCGGCCCGACGGCCGGTCGCCGCCCCGGTGCCGGCGATCACCGGCACGTCGGCGGGCACCGCGGCGCGCACCGCGCCGACCACCTCGTCGCGTTCCTCCGGCGTGAGGGTGGCCGCCTCGCCCGTCGTCCCGTTCACGAGCAGGGCGCGGACGCCGAGGTCGGCCAGCTGCGCCGCGAGGTCGGCGGTGGCCTTCGCCTGCAGGTCGCCGTCCTCGGAGAAGAGGGTGACGAGCGCGACCCCGACACCGGTGAAGAGAGCCATGCCCCGCATCCTGCCCCCGGACTTTATCGGGATAAAGTCCGGGACCTGAGCCCGGAACGGCTCCCGGACTTTATCGGGATAAAGTCCGGGAGGGCGGTGCGTGGGGGTCGGCTGAGCGCTGGAACAGGACGTAGAGGTACACCAGCGCGGGGGCCAGGATCGCCGCCCCTCCGACGAGTGCCACCAGCATCGCGACCAGGGTGGCCCGGCCGCGGGCTGCCTCCTCGATGGTGACCTCCGGCAGCAGCAGGTACGGGTACTGGGCCAGCGCCCAGCCGAGCAGGATGGCGGTGACCGCCAGCGCCGACATCGCCCGCGCCGGCAGGTAGCGGCGGGTGGCCAGCGCGACCAGCGCGGCGACCCCCGCGACCACCGACAACAGCACCGCCGGCAGCGCGCGGCCGGTGAGGCCGTCGAACAGCCGGGGCGCGTCGGCGCGCAGCACGAACAGCCCGGCGATGCCGGCCAGCCCGGTCAGTGCCGCGGTGCCGAGGGCCCGCAGCCGGAACTGGTCGGCGAGGACGTCGTCGCCCTCCCGGCGGGCGTCGGCGCAGAGGAAGACCGCCGCGAGGTAGGCGCAGACCAGGATCGCCAGCACCCCGCCGAGCACCGAGGTGGGGTTGACCCAGCTGGTGATCACGTCGCCGGCCGCGATGCCGGGGGGAACGCGCCCGGAGGCGACGCCCCCCACCACCGCACCGAGGAAGTACGGCGTCACCAACGAGGAGAAGGCGAAGGCGGCGCCGAGGGAGCGCCGCATGCCCAGCGTGGTGACGCTCTTGCGGAACGCGAAGGCCGCCCCGCGGGCGATCATGCCGAAGGCGGCCAGCGTGAGGGGGATGTAGAGGGTGCTGACGACGGCGGCGAACGCGCCGGAGAACGCCGTCCACAGCACGACGAGCACGAAGATCAGCCAGACGTGGTTGGCCTCCCAGATGGGCGCGATCGAGCGTTCGATGAGGTCCCGCTGGCGGGCTCCGCGCCGGGTGCCCCCGGCCAGCAGGTCCCAGATGCCGGCCCCGAAGTCGGCGCCGCCGAACAGCGCGTAGGCGATCAGGCCGACGAACATGATGCTGAGCACCACCTCCGCCAGGGTCATCGGACGGCCGCCTCGCCGCTGCTGCGCTCCGGGGGCTCGGCGTCCACCTCCTGGGGCGCGGGCGTGGCGGGGCTGGCGGCCAGCCGCCGCAGCACCACGACCGTCAGCGCGGTCAGCACCAGGTAGATGGCGGCCACGGCGTAGAAGCCGAGGTACAGCCCCGCGGCCGGGCTGACCGCGTCCGCCGTCCGCAGGATGCCGTAGACGATCCACGGCTGGCGGCCGACCTCCGTGGTGACCCAGCCCGCCTCCAGGGCGAGGATCGCCGCGGCACCGGACACCCCGACGGCGCGGAGGAACCACCGCGACGCGGGCACCCGGCGGCGCCGCCACCAGCTCCAGCCGAACCAGGCCGAGAGCAGCAGCAGCGCCGTTCCGAGGCCCACCATCGTGTCGAAGGCCAGGTGCACCACGTTGACCGGCGGCCGCTGGTCGGCCGGGAACTCCTCGAGCCCCCGCACCACGCCGTGGGGGTCGTGGTGGATCAGCAGCGACAGCCCGTCGGGGATCTCCAGCGCGTAGCGCATCCGGTCGCCGGAGTAGATGCCGCCCACCGACAGCGGCGCGCCGGCCATCGTCCGGTTCAGCCCCTCCATGGCGGCGAGCTTGGCGGGCTGGTTCTCCGCGACGGTCTTGGCGATCCAGTCGCCCACCCCGATCTGCACCGGCGTGACCACCGCGGCGAATGCCAGTGGGATGACCAGGCCCGCGCGGTGCCGCGGCTCGGTCCGCCCGCGGAGCATGCCGACCGCGTAGACCGAGGCGATGGTGAACCCGGTGACCATGTAGGCGCCCAGCAGCATGTGCACCACCTGCGGCCAGGTGGACGGGCCGAACATCGCCGCCCACGGCCGGGCGTCGACGACCCGCCCCTGGTCGTCGAGGGAGAAGCCGGTGGGGTTGTTCATCCACGCGTTCGCCGCGACGACGAAGAAGGCACCGGCCATGCCGGACAACGCCATCGGCAGGGCACTGAGCATGTGCGCCCGCGGGGACAGCCGGTTCCAGCCGAACAGGTAGACGCCGACGAAGATCGCCTCGATGAAGAAGGCGAACCCCTCCAGCACGAACGGGAAGCCGTACACCTCGCCGAAGCGGTCCATCAGGACCGGCCACAGGATGCCCATCTCGAAGGACAGCAGCGTTCCGGACACCGCCCCGGCCGCGAAGAGCACGCCCATCGCCTTGGCGAAGGTGTGGGCCAGCGCGGTGAGGTGCTCGTCCCCGCGGCGGTGCCCGAGCCACTCGGTGAACACCGTGATCAGCGGAAAGGCGATGCCGAAGCAGGAGAAGACGATGTGCCAGCCCAGCGACAACGCCATCTGCATCCGGGCCGGGTAGAGGTTGCCCGCTGCGTCGGCGAGCACGGTCCAGGGCGTCACGCCGATCTCCGCTCACGAGGTGCTTGCAGGATGGTCCGCCGCTGCGTCCCGCGCAACGCGCCGGACGCCGCGGACCGGCGTGCGCCGGGGACGGCGGAGCGCGGGATCCGCTCATCCGGTGCGCCGGTCGCCGGCCCGGTGCGAGGATCGGCCGATGAGCCATGGCAGGGCGGTCCAGCAGGAGCTGCGCGAGCCGTCACGAGCACTCCGCCGCGAGATCCCGGCCGTCTACGAGGGCTACCGGCAACTGCACGCCGCCGCGTTCGCCCCGGGCGCGTTGGATGCGAAGGTCAAGGAGCTCATCGCGCTCGGGATAGCGGTGAGCACGCAGTGCGACGGCTGCATCGCCTCGCACGCGCGCGGCGCGGCCGGTGCGGGAGCGACGTCGGCCGAGGTCGCCGAGGCGCTGGGCATCACGATCGCGATGGACGGCGGGCCGGGCACCGTCTACGCCGCCCGCGCCTTCTCCGCGTTCGAGGAGTTCGCCGAGGCGGCCGGGGCAGACCGGACGGCGCCGGCTGCGGCGTCCGGAGACCGGCCCGCCCCGGCGTCCGCGGGCTGACCGGCGCTACCGGTCCCGGCGACCGGTGTGGCCCCGCGGCCGGCCGGGCACGAGCAGCACCGGCCGCGTGGACCTGTCCACCAGGCGCCGGGACACCGAGCCGCCGGTGAGCCGGTGGACGACCTCGGACAGGCCGGCGGGGTGCCGGCCGACCACGACGAGCAGCGCGTCGTGGGTCTCGGCGACCGCCGCGAGGGTGGTGGCCGGGTCCCCGAACCAGGTCGAGTACGACCAGCCCCACTCGAAGCCGTCCAGCATCCGGCGGACCTCCTCCCGCTCGGCTGCCAGCGTCCGGGCGCCCTGCTCCTCCCATCCGGGGTCGTCCGGATCGACCGGGAAGTCGCCGGGGTCGACGACGTGGACGACGTACAACTGCGCCCGCAGCCGCCGGCCGAGGTCCACGGCGACCGGCAGCACCGCCCGGCCGACCTCGTCCCGGCCCACGCCGACCACGATCGACGCGTCCGGCCGGCCGGCCGGGAGGCCGCTCGTGCCACCGGGCAACCGCCGGCCGGCGGCGGCGTCGGGCCCGGGGGCGGGCGGTCCGGAAGCGGACGGTCCGGGGGCTCGCGGGGCGGGGTCGTCGTTCTGCGGGTTCGTGCCCGTGGTCATCGGCGGCCCTCCCGCGGCCCGGGAGAAGCGGTCCGGACGGCGGCAGGATCCTGCCGGGACCTGGCCGCGTCAAGGCCCTGCCGAGGCCGCGTCCCGGGCCCGCCGACCGCTCCCGGCGCTCCAGGAGGCTCGGCCGAGGGCTGCCCCGAAGTGCGATGTCCGAGGTCAGCCCGACGCCACCCGGGGAGCCACCTCGGTGCCCAGCAGCTCGATGCCGCGCAGGAGATCGGCGTGGGCCAGCCGCGGGTTGGTCATCTGCAGCGAGATGCGGGCCACCCCGCCCAGCTGCTCGGAGATCCGGCTGATCTTGGCCGCCACGGTGTCCGGGTCCCCCAGGAAGAAGGCGCCGTCCGGGCCGCTGGTCGCGTCGAACTGGGCGCGCGTCGGCGCCGCGAAGCCGCGCTCGCGGGAGACCGTGGTGAACATCTCGTGCCAGCCCGGGTAGATGGCGTCGGCCGCGGCCCGGGTGCTCTCGGCCACGAAGCCGAAGACGTGCAGCCCGACCTGCAGCGCCTCGGGCGGATGCCCGGCCTGCGCTCCGGCCCGGCGGTAGAGGTCGACCAGCGGCGCGAACTGCCGGGGCTCGCCACCGATGATCGCCACCATGAGCGGCAGCCCGAGCAGCCCGGCGCGGGCGAAGGACTCCGGGCTCCCCCCGACCCCGACCCAGATCGGCAGCGGGTCCTGCACGGGACGCGGGTAGACCCCCTGCCCGGTCAGCGCCGGGCGGTGCCGGCCGGACCAGGTGACCCGCTCGTCGTCCCGGATGCGGAGCAGCAGGTCCAGCTTCTCGGTGAACAGGGTGTCGTAGTCGGCCAGGTCCAGGCCGAAGAGCGGAAAGGCCTCCACGAAGGAGCCGCGCCCCACCACCAGGTCGATCCGTCCGTGCGAGATCAGGTCGAGCGTGGCGAACTCCTGGAAGACCCGGACCGGGTCCGCGGCGCTCAGCACGGTCACCGCGCTGCCCAGCCGGATGCGGGAGGTGCGCGCCGCGGCGGCCGCCAGGATGACCGCCGGCGCGGAGTCGTAGTACTCGCTGCGGTGGTGCTCGCCGATCCCGAAGGAGTACAGCCCGACCCGGTCGGCGAGCGCGATCTCCTCCAGCAGGTGCTGCATCCGCTCCTCGGCGCCGATGACCCGCCCGGTGGCGGGGTCGGTCACCGCCGAGACGAAGCTGTCGACGCCGAGATGCATGGGCCGTCCTTCCGGTGCGCGGGCCGCCGGGCGCGCTGGGTTCTCGCGGGTCCGTGTGGCGGCGCCCGCCAGTCAACCAGCCCCGGCCGGGCGCCCGGCGGTGCCGGGTTTCCGCTGCCGGGAATCGGTATCACCGCGGCGCCGGACACGCTCCGTTCTTGCATCGGATGCAGCTGGAGGAGGCGACCACGTGACCGATGCGGACTACTCCACCGAGGAGCGGGTGAGGGGCCGGACCGCCTCCACGCGGTGGGCCGGCCGGCCGGCCGTCGCCGCGTGGGACGACCGGACCGCCTTCGCCCAGTGGGACGACGAGTCGAAGCGCGGACTCCTGGAGATCCTGTCCGAGGAGGTCTGGGACATCGAGGAGGAGCTGGCCCGCGTGAAGGAGACGCGCGCCCTGCTGATGACCAGCCTGCAGGGGAACGTGGCCCACCGGGCCGGATGATCCGGGATCCGCGGCCCGTCCTAGGAACCCATACCGGGCATCTGCTGGACCGAAGCCGGACCCGGAACGGTCAGTCCAGGGACGAGCTGCGGAGCGGTGAGGAGCAGGACACCGAGCGCGAGCAGGACCGCGGCCGTGCCGAAGGTCGCCACCCGGCGCCACGGGATCGTCTTCTCCACGGCGATCAGCCCGGCGACGACGGCCATCCAGGTGACGCTCATGACCCCGAGCGCGAACAGCGACGCCATCAGCGCCCAGCAGCAGCCGACGCACCAGGCGCCGTTGGTCATGCCCATCCGCAGCGC
Organism: Modestobacter sp.; assembly: GCA_025933855.1. Lineage (GTDB taxonomy): Bacteria > Actinomycetota > Actinomycetes > Mycobacteriales > Geodermatophilaceae > Modestobacter. The sequence goes on from JAICZD010000027.1 coordinate 7,794, forward strand.
CCCCCGCCGGCCGTCGCGCCAGGAGCCGAGCAGGGTGCCGAGCGGGCTGCGGCACTTGCCGAGGCAGACGTCCTTGAGCGGGGTCAGCTCGTACCCGGCCGCGACGAGGAGCGTGATCCCGGCGGCCGGGCGGCCGGCCCGGTCCCAGGAGAGCAAGTCCCCCGGGATCCTCGCCGCGGCGGCCGCGAGCGCGAAGGCCACCAGGCCCGCGGCGGCCCAGGTGACCAGGTAGCCCGCCGCGAACAGCAGCGGCGCGAGCGGTGAGCGGGACCGGGTCATCCGGGAGTACAGCGCCACCGTCGGGGCGACCGACGGGAACATCATCGCGGCCATCATCACGACCCAGACACCGAGGAACCAGCTCAGCACGCCGAGGCCGGACCACGGCCCGTCGTCCATGCCGCGCATCCGGTCGACCGACCAGACCCAGCCCACGCCGGCGAGCCCGAACAGCAGGCCGACCAGGCCGAGCCGGGTCCGGGCCGCCGCGAAGGCCGGGGCCAGACCGCGCTCGTCCCGGGGGCGTCCCCGCAGGGAGGTGGTCATCGCGTCAGGCGGCCCAGGTGAACTCGGAGGTCGACAGCCCGGTCTTGCCCTCGTACTCGATGCCGAAGGCGTTGATCCGGGAGCGACGCGCCTCGGCCATCGTCAGGTCGGAGCCGGCCGGGTGGAACATGCCGGAGAACCGGACCGGCTCCCCGGTCTCCACACCGAACGGAACGATGTCCTCGACCTCGAAGTCGATCACCTCGCCGATCCGCACGCTGTGCCGCAGGCCGTCGTCGCGCACCTCGATCGGGGCCCGCTCCGCGCCGAGGACCTCGCCGACCAGTGGCGCGAGGGCGGCCATCGGTCCGCCGAGCTGCCCACCGAACACCTGCACCAGCTTGTCGAACTGCTCGTCGGTCGCCTGGTCGTCGACGAACATGCCGAGCCGCCAGTTCCCGTCCGTCATGACCTTCGGGGTGTCGATGATCGCGGCCACCGTCCGGCCACGGACGTCGGTGCCCTCGATCTCGCCGTTCCGGATGGCGAACACCAACGTCGCCCGGCAGAAGTCGTGGGTCGCCCCGTGGTCGAAGGACAGGTTGCACGGACACATCAACTCGCACGAACAGGTCTCGACGTAGCTGCCCTTCAGGTTCCACGACATCGCCGCGCTCCCTCCACGAGGCGGCCAGTCTCGACCCGCGGCCCGGCGCGGTCAACGGCATCGGGCCAGGTCAGCGTGCCGAACCGGCTGGCTACCCCGCGCCTCTCACGCTGGGTACCCGGCCGATGAGCGGCGAGGAGCCGCGAGCGGGCCGCCGTCCTGCGGTCCGGGGCCGCCGCCGGGTCAGGGCTCCTTCTCCGGCAGGACCGTCGAGGGGTCGACCCCGCGCGCGACGAGGGCGGACTCCACTGCCTCGCAGACGGTGCGGACGACCGCGACCCGCGCCCACCGCTTGTCCTCGGCGGCGACGAGGTGCCAGGGGGCGGTCGGGACGTCGGTGTGCTGCAGCATCTCCTCCACCGCCGCCTCGTAGTCCGGCCGCTTGTCCCGGTTGCGCCAGTCCTCGTCGGTGAGCTTCCACGCCCGGTAGGGGTCGTCCCGCCGGGACTCGAACCGGCGCAGCTGTTCCTCTGCCGACAGGTGCATCCAGAACTTCACCAGGATCGTCCCCTCAGCGGCGAGGCCGGCCTCCAGGGCGGCGATCTCGCCGTGGCCGCGCTGCCAGGCCTCCTCGGACGCGAACCCTTCGACCCGCTCGACCAGCACGCGCCCGTACCAGGTGCGGTCCAGGATGGCCATGCCGCCCCAGCCGGGCAGCACCGGCCAGAACCGCCACAGGAAGTGGTGCCGCTTCTCGTCGTGGGTGGGCGCGGCGAACTGGGCGACCCGCACGTGGCGGGGATCGAGCTCCTCGACCAGCCGCTTGATCGCGCCGCCCTTCCCCGAGGCGTCCCAGCCCTCGAACAGCACGAGCAGCGGCGGCCCGATCGTCCCGGGCCCGACCTGCCCGCCGAGGAGCAGCCGCAGACCCGCCAGCCGCTGCTGCGCGGCCGCCAACTGCTTCTTCCCCTCCGCCTTGGACAGCCGCACGGACAGGTCCAGGTCGTCGAGCCGGCTCATGCCGGCACCCTGCCAGGAATCCGCGGGGGCCGCCGATTGCCAGCCGCTCCCCGCGGGCGGCTCGGCTCGCCGGGGAACCCTTGTGCGCGGCGACGGCCGGGCCGACACTCCGTGCACCCTCTCGCCCAGCGACCCACCTCTCCGCCAGGAGGCTGCCGTGCTGTTCCGGACCGCCCCGGCCACCCGCGGCGACGTCCTCGACGAGCGGGCTCTCGGGCGCCGGACCAACGGCGAGCTCGACGTGCTCTTCCGGGCCAGCCCGGCCGGGGACATCCCGCGCGGGCGACTGCGCGGCACGGCTCTGCTGTTTCCCGGAACCGGGCTCTGCGGGCCGCTCGGGCGGCTGACCCGCCTGCTGCTGTGGCAGGGCAAGACGACCGACGACCCGCCGGCCGCGCTGGCCAACCTCGTCGGGCCGTTCGGCCTGCGGGCGGTCCGGGCGCTGCTGTCGCACGACCGGAGCTGGGTCGACGGACGGGCCTGCATCCTCATCGACTACTCGGCGACGTCCACGGTCGCGCGGATGGTCCGCGACGAGATCCGGCTGGTGGCACCGGGCCTGTACCTGGGGGTGGTCTGGCTGTGGCGGCGGCGGGTCGGCTGGTTCACCCTGCGCCAGCGGTAGCAGGCCGCCGCGCTGGTCGACCCGCCGTCCTCCGCTGCCGGCCTGACGGGGTCAGCGGGAGCCGGGAACGACGCGAGTCTCCTCCGCCGGCGTGCGGAGCTGCCGGTAGAGCCGGGCCAGGTCGGGCAGCTGGTAGTGGGCGTTCAGGCCGCTGGGGTTCGGCACCACCCAGGTCACCGCGCCGCCGACGGATTCGGGCTGCCGCCCCAGCGCGGCCTTCGGCCGGTCGAAGCCGAGCCGGTAGGCCGTGATCCCGAGGACGGCGAGCACCCGGGGCCGGTGCCGGGCGACGAGCGCGGCCAGCGCCACCGCCCCCTGCTGCAGCTCCGGCCGGGTGAGCTCGGCGGCGGTCCGGGTGGGCCGGTCGGCCAGGTTGGTCACCCCGAGCCCGAAGCGGGGCAGCTCGCCGTCCTGGTCCGGGGTGAGCAGCCGCGGGGTCAGGCCGGCCAGGTGCAGGGCCGGCCAGAACCGGTTTCCCGGCCGGGCGAAGTGGTGCCCGCGGGCGGCGGACAGCAGCGAGGGGTTGATGCCGCAGAACAGCACGTCGAGCCCGGGCGCGACGACGTCCCGCAGCGGCTTGCCCGGCACGCCGTCCGCCTCCGGCACCCCGGGGACGACGCTCAGCCGGTGCTGCGGCCGCGCAGCAGGTTCTTCTGCACCTTGCCGGTGGAGGTCTTGGGCAGCTCGCCGAACACGAACCTCTTGGGCACCTTGAACGCCGCCATCCGGGACCGCACGAAGGCCCGGAGCTCGGCGTCGTCCGTGCCGCCGTCCGCCCGCAGGGTGACGTAGGCGACCGGCACCTCGCCCCACTTCTCGTCCGGCTCCCCCACCACCGCGGACTCCAGCACCGCCGGATGCGCGTCCAGCACCCGCTCGACCTCGACGGAGGAGATGTTCTCCCCGCCGGAGATGATGATGTCCTTGCTGCGGTCCCGGATCTCCAGGTAGCCGTCGGGATGGACCACGGCGAGGTCGCCGGTCCGGAACCAGCCGGAGCCGTCGCCGTCGGCCAGCGTCGCGGCCGCAGTGGCCTCCTCGTCCTCGTAGTAGCCCAGCATGACGTCGTTGCCGCGGGCGACGATCTCGCCGATCGTCTCCGCGTCGGCCGGGACGTCGCTGCCGTCCTTCGCCACCACCCGCAGCGGATCGGCCACCACGTTGCCGGTCCCCTGCCGGGCCTGCAGCTGCGCGCGCTCCTCTCCCGGCAGCTCGTCCCACTCCGGGTGCCACTGGTTGATCGCCAGCGGCCCGTAGGTCTCGGTGAGCCCGTAGAGGTGCGTGACCGCCATGTTCAGCCCGGCCATCCGCGCCAGCAGGGTCGGCGTCGGCGGCGCTCCGCCGGTCTGCACGTGCACCCGGGGCTCGACCGGTCCGGCCTGCGCCTCGGCGGCGTTGGCGATCATCGTGAGCACCGTGGGCGCGGCGCTGAAGTGGGTGATGCCCTCGTCGCGGAGCAGCTGCCAGATCCGGGCGGGCTCCACCCGCGGCAGGCACACGTGCGTGGCGCCGGCCGCCGACACCGCCCACGGGAAGCACCAGCCGTCGCAGTGGAACATCGGCAGGGTCCACAGGTAGCGGCTCGTCGGGCCGACCCCGGTGTGCATCGCCATCGCCAGGGCCTGCAGGTAGGCGCCCCGGTGGTGGTACATCACGCCCTTGGGCCGCCCCGTGGTGCCGGAGGTGTAGTTCAGCGCGAGCAGCCCGCGCTCGTCCGGGCAGGACAGCGCCAGCGGCTCCCCGCCGGTCAGGAACTCCTCGTACTCCGCACCGCCGGCCACCACCACGGGGATGCCGACCGAGGCCGCCGCCTGGCCGGCGGTCTCGGCCAACTGGCTGTCCGCGACCAGCAGCCGGGCTCCGGAGTGCCCGAGGATGTAGCCGAGCTCGTCCGGGGACAGCCGGATGTTCAGCGGAACGAGCACGGCGCCGGCCCACGGGACGGCGTTGTGCAGCTCGAGCATCGCCGAGCTGTTGGTGCACAGCGCCGCCACCCGGTCGCCCGGTGAGATGCCGCGGGCGGCCAGGGCGCCGGCCAGCCGGCGCGACCGGTCGGCGAACTCCGCGTAGGTGAACCGGCGGTCACCGTCGATGACGGCGGTGCGCTCCGGGAAGACCCGCGCCGACCGCTGCAGGAAGGACGTCGGGGTGAGCTGGCTGAAGGTGAACGGAGCCACACGGTCCTCCCAGGTCGCGGTGCCGAGCGCCGGTGGGACAGCGCGGATCGGCGCCGTCGGTCACGGTGCTGCCGACACCGTAGGCACGGTTCGGCCACCGCGCCGCCGGAACCGGTCGATCCGCATCCCTCGCAGCCGGACGAGCCCGGGAGCAAGATGGGCGTCCCCCCGTGCTGCAACGGAAGGCCCTGCGCATGCCCACGTCCCGCCCCACGCCCACGTTCCGGCCCGACCACCCGGAGAGCGTCTTCACCTACGGCGCGCCGCAGCTCAAGTTCGGGGTGGGTGCCGCCGACGAGATCGGCTTCGACCTCAGCCGGACCGGCGCGGAGCGCGTCCTCGTCATCACCGACGCAGGCGTGGCCGCCACCGGGCATCCGCAGCGGGTGGCCGACCAGATGACCAGGTTCGGCATCGAGGCCTCCGTGTTCGACGGCGCGCACGTCGAGCCGACCGACGAGAGCCTGCAGATGGCCGTCGACTGGGCCCGGGCGCACGGCCCCTGGGATGCCATCGTCGCCGTCGGCGGTGGGACCAGCATCGACACCGCCAAGGCGGTGAACCTGCTGACCAGCAACCCCGGCGAGCTGATGGACTACGTCAACAAGCCGGTCGGCGGCGGCCGTGACCCGGTCAACCCGCTGCACCCGCTGGTCGCCGTCCCCACCACGACGGGCACCGGTGCGGAGAGCACCACGATCTGCGTGCTCGACGTGCTGTCGCTGAAGGTGAAGACGGGCATCAGCCACGTCCGGCTGCGGCCGACGCTGGCCGTGGTCGACCCCTCGCTGACCCGCACCCAGCCGTCCGGGGTCACCGCGGCGGCCGGCATGGACATCCTGTGCCACGCGCTGGAGAGCTACACCGCGCGGCCCTACACCAGCTACGAGCGCAAGCAGCCCGAGCAGCGGGTGCCCTACTGCGGCGCCAACCCGATCGCCGACATGTGGGCGGAGAAGGCGCTGAGCCTGCTGGCCGGCTCCTTCCGCCGCGCGGTGCGCGACGGGGAGGACGAGGAGGTCCGCGGGGAGATGGCGATGGCGGCCACGTTCGCCGGCATGGGGTTCGGCAACGCCGGCGTGCACATCCCGCACGCGAACGCCTATCCGATCGCCGGGCGGGTCAAGGACTTCCACCCCGAGGACTACCCGGCCGACCACCCGATGATCCCGCACGGCATGTCGGTGTCCCTGACCGCGCCGGAGGCCTTCCGGTTCACCTTCGACGCCTCCCCCGACCGGCACCGCCGCGCCGCGCAGCTGCTCGACCCGCACGCCGAGGAGCCGGACGACGCCGCGGAGTTCCTGCCGGCGGTGCTGACCGCGCTGATGCGCGACATCGGCATCCCCGACGGCATCGGCGCCGTCGGCTACGGCGAGGGCGACATCGGTGACCTGGTCGAGGGAACCCTGAAGCAGCAGCGGCTGCTGGCGACCGCACCCAAGCAGGTCACCGGCGAGGACCTCGAGGGCATCTTCCGCCGGTCGATCACCCTGTGGTGACCGCCGGGCGCGGTGCGGCACCGGCGGACGGCGAGCTGCCGGCGGCGTTGCGCCGGGCCGGCATCGGGGACGTCGACGCCTCCGGCCTGGCCCGGGCGCTGTACTCCAGCGACGCCTCGCTCTACCGGGTGCTGCCCCGGGCCGTCGTCCGCCCGCGGCACCCCGACGAGATCATCGCGACGCTGGCGGTCTGCCGGGAGCTCGGCGTTCCGCTCACCGCGCGCGGGGCGGGCACCTCGATCGCCGGGAACGCGGTCGGCCCGGGCGTCGTGTTCGACACCAGCCGGTACCTGTCCCGGGTGCGCTCGATCGACCCGGAGACCCGGACGGCGGTGGTCGATCCCGGCGTCGTCCAGACCGCGCTGCAGGCCGCGGGCCGGCCGCACGGGCTGCGTTTCGGCCCCGACCCGAGCACCGCCAACCGCTGCACGATCGGCGGGATGATCGGCAACAACGCCTGCGGCTCGCGGGCGCTGGGCTACGGGCGGACGTCGGACAACGTCGCGGCGCTCGACGTCGTCACCGGCGCCGGGGACCGCCTGTCCCTCGGGGCGGAAAGGGCCATCTCTGCCCCCGGCGGCGGGGTGCCCGCGGAGCTCCGGCACCTGGTGGACGCGCACCTGTCGACCATCCGGACCGAGTTGGGGCGCTTCGGCCGGCAGGTCTCCGGCTACGCGCTGGAGCACCTGCTGCCCGAGCGTGGCGGGGACCTGGCGCGGGCGCTGGTCGGCAGCGAGGGCACCCTCGCGCTGACCCTCGGGGCGACCGTGCGGCTGGTGGCCGAGCCCGCGGTGCGCGCCCTCGTCGTCCTCGGCTACCCGTCGATGGCGGAGGCGGCCGACGTCACCCCGGGGCTGCTCGGCTACTCCCCGACCGCCGTGGAGGGGCTGGACTCCCGGATCGTGCAGCGGCTGCGCGACGTGCCGGCCGCGGTGGTGCCCGACCTCCCCCGGGGAACCGGCTGGCTGATCGTCGAGCTCACCGGCGACGACGCCGCGGAGGTCGCCGACCGGGCCGCCCGGATGGTGGCCGGCGCCGGCGCCCTCGACGCCCTGGTGGTGGACGACCCGGCCGAGGCCGCCGCGATCTGGCGGATCCGCGAGGACGGCGCGGGGCTGGCCGCCCGCACCGGCGACGGCCGCCCGGCGCACGCCGGCTGGGAGGACGCCGCCGTGCCGGTCGGTCAGCTCGGCGCCTACCTGCGCGAGTTCGAGGCGCTGCTGGTCGAGCACGGCCTGCGGGGCCTGCCCTACGGGCACTTCGGTGACGGTTGCGTGCACGTGCGGATCGACTTCCCGTTCGGCCGGCAGCAGGAGGACGGCGGCCGGCCCCGGTACCGGGCGTTCATCACCGACGCCGCCGACCTGGTGGCCCGCTACGGCGGATCGGTGTCCGGCGAGCACGGCGACGGCCGGGCCCGCAGCGAGCTGCTGTCGCGGATGTACTCCCCGGAAGTGCTCGCGCTGTTCGGCCAGGTGAAGGGGCTGCTCGATCCCGACGACGTGCTGAACCCCGGCGTCCTGGTGCGGCCGGCGCCCTTCGACGCCGACGTGCGGGTCGCCGCGGTCGCGCCCCGCCGGCAGGGTCTGGCGCTGGCGTACCGGCACGACGGCGGGGACCTCACCGCAGCGGTGCACCGCTGCACCGGGGTCGGCAAGTGCCGGGCCGAGCTCACCGGCACCGGCGGGGTGATGTGCCCGTCCTACCTGGCCACGTCGAACGAGAAGGACTCCACCCGCGGCCGCGCCCGGGTGCTGCAGGAGATGCTGGCCCCCGGCGGGCCGGTGCACGACTGGCGCTCGCCGGAGGTGCATGAGGCGCTGGACCTGTGCCTGTCCTGCAAGGGCTGCTCGCGGGACTGCCCGACCGGCGTGGACATGGCCTCCTACAAGGCCGAGGTGCTGCACCAGGCGTACCGGCGCCGGCTGCGGCCTCGCCCGCACTACGCGCTCGGGCAGCTGCCCCGCTGGGCCGATCTCGCCGCCCGGGCGCCGCGGCTGGCCAACGGGGTGCTGGGCTCCCGGCTGGGCGGCGCGCTGGCCAAGTGGGGCGCCGCTGTCGACCAGCGGCGGGAGCTGCCCGCCTTCGCACCGCAGACGTTCCGGGCCGGATTCACGCCGCGACCGGTGGACGACCGGTCACCGGTGGCGCTGTGGGTCGACACGTTCACCGACCACTTCGCACCCGCGGCCGCCACCGCCGCGGTCGCGGTCCTGGAGTCGGCCGGCTACCGGGTGGAGGTGCCGCCGGCGGACACCTGCTGCGCGCTGACCTGGATCACCACCGGACAGCTGGACGCGGCCAAGCGCATCCTCGGCGGCACCGTCACGAAGCTGGCCGAATACGCCGACGCGGGGACGCCGATCGTCGGGGTGGAGCCCTCGTGCACGGCCGTGCTGCGGGGCGAGGCCCAGGACCTGGTCGACGACCCGGCGACGCAGCGGGTCGCCCGGGCCACCCGCACGCTGGCCGAGCTGCTGACCAGCACGCCCGGGTGGGAGCCGCCGTCCCTCGCCGGTGTGCAGGTGGTCGCCCAGCCGCACTGCCACCACCACTCGGTGATGGGATGGAGCACCGACGAGCGGCTGCTCCGGCGGGCGGGGGCGACGCTGACCCGGGTCGGTGGGTGCTGCGGCCTGGCCGGCAACTGGGGCGTGGAACGCGGCCATCACGACGTCTCGGTGCGGATCGCCCAGCACGACCTGCTGCCCGCCGTCCATGCGGCCGGGCCGGACGCCGTGGTGCTGGCCGACGGCTTCTCCTGCCGCACGCAGCTGGACCAGCTCGCCGGCCGGCCGGCGCTGCACCTGGCGCAGCTGCTGGCCCGCCGGTCCGGTGTTTCCGCCGCAGTCCCCCTCGGCCGCAGCTGAGCGCTGGCCGGGTTCCGGGAAACGTCCCGGCTCTCGATCGCGCCGGCGAGCGCTGTGCGGTGCAGACTCCACCTACCGTCGCAGATCGCGGATGGACCGGCCGGCACCGCAGGCGGGGCCGGCGGTCGGCGGCCTCAGGGCGCGGGAACGCTCCGGCGACGGCGGAGGAACGTGCGGTACGTCGTCGATGCGACGGAAGGCGGTCCGGTGAGCGGATCCACCACGGCGGCAGGAACCGCTGCCGCCGAGTCCCCCGGCGCGCACGGGTCGCCCGGCGCCCCCCACGCGGCGGCCGGCGGCCTGGTGCTGGCCGCGCTCGGCATCGTCTTCGGCGACATCGGCACCAGCCCGCTGTACGCGCTGCAGACCGTGTTCTCCATCGACCACAACGCCGTCCGTGCCACCGAGGGCGACGTCTACGGCGTCATCTCGATGATGTTCTGGTCGGTCACGCTGATCGTCTCGATCAAGTACATCGGCGTCCTGATGCGCGCCGACAACGACGGCGAGGGCGGGGTGATGGCGCTCACCGCGCTCGCCCGCCGGCTGTACGCCAGCCGCACCACGCGGACGGCCCCGCTGGTGGTGCTCGGCATCCTCGGCGTCTCGCTGTTCTACGGCGACTCCCTGATCACCCCGGCGATCAGCGTGCTGTCCGCCGTCGAGGGGGTGCGGGTGGCGGCGCCGAGCCTCGGCCACGTGGTCGTGCCGGTCGCGGCCGCGATCCTGACCGCGCTCTTCCTGGTCCAGCGCTTCGGCACCGGCCGGGTCGGTGCCCTGTTCGGGCCGGTCACGCTGCTGTGGTTCCTGGCGCTGGCCGCCCTGGGCATCCGGGGCGTGGTGGCCCACCCGGGCATCGTGCAGGGCCTGTTGCCGTCCTACGCCGTGCTGTTCGTCGTCGAGCACCCGCTGATCGCGTTCATCGCCATGGGCGCGATCGTGCTGGTGATCACCGGGGCCGAGGCCCTGTACGCCGACATGGGCCACTTCGGTCGGCCGCCGATCCGGCGCGCCTGGTTCTTCGTGGTCTTCCCGGCGCTGACGTTGAACTACCTGGGGCAGGGCTCGCTGCTGCTGCGCCACCCGGACGCGATCTCCAACCCGTTCTTCCTGCTCTGCCCGCCGTGGGCGCGGCTGCCGATGGTCGTGCTGGCCACCGCCGCGACGGTCATCGCCAGCCAGGCCGTCATCTCCGGCGCCTACTCGCTGTCCCGCCAGGCGGTGCAGCTGGGGCTGCTGCCCCCGGTCACCGTCCGGCAGACCTCGGAGCGGGAGGGCGGGCAGATCTACCTGCCCGGGGTGAACGCGGCGCTGTTCGTCGGCGTGCTGGTGGTCATGCTGTCGTTCCGCTCCGCTGAGCGGCTCGCCACCGCCTACGGGGTGTCCGTCACCGGGGCGCTGGTGATCGACACCGTGCTGATGCTGGTGGTGGCCCGGGTGCTGTGGAGTTGGCCGCCGTGGAAGATCGCGCTGGCCGCCGTGGCCTTCGGCGGGGTGGAGCTGACCTTCCTGTCGGCCAACCTGTCCAAGGTGGCGCACGGCGGCTGGCTGCCGCTGCTGATCGCGATCGTCGTGTTCACCGTGATGACCACCTGGCGGCGTGGCCGGGAGATCGTGTCGGCCAACCGCCGGCGGCAGGAGGGCTCGCTGACGGAGTTCGTCGAGGAACAGCACGCGCGGGGCCTGCCCCGGGTCGAAGGGACGGCGGTCTTCCCGCACCCGGGCAAGGACACCACCCCGCTGGCACTGCGCGCCAACGTCGAGCACAACAAGGTGCTGCACCGCGGCGTGCTGATCGTGTCGGCCACCTCGCAGACGGTTCCGCACGTGCCGCCGGAGGAACGCTTCAGCGTCGACCACCTCGGCCAGGCCGACGACGGTATCCAGCACCTCGCGATCCGCTTCGGGTTCTCCGACGCCCCCGACCTGCCCGAGGCGCTCCGCGAGGCCTGCGCGCAGGGGGTGCTCGAGCCGGAGATCCTGGACGTGCCGGGTGCGTCGTACTTCCTGTCGCGCGGGCCGATCCGGCGCACGTCCGCGCCGGGGATGGCGACGTGGCGCAAGGTGCTCTTCCTGGCCCTCGCCCGCAACGCGGCCGATCCGGCCGCCTACTTCGGGTTGCCGCCCGCACGCACGGTGACGATGGGCAGCCCGGTCGACGTCTGATCTGGAGTAGTCCTCGACAGCCCCGGAGCTCCGCCCCGACTGCCCCTTGCAAACCATCCCGGCCGGACTGCC
>JAICZD010000068.1 GCA_025933855.1 Modestobacter sp.
TGCCGGCGCGTTGAACGTCGACCAGAACGGGAGCCCGTAGCTGCGCAGGTCGCGCGTGATGGACGACGCGTTGTGGATCTTGTCGGCGGCGGTGACGACCAGCGCGTCGTCCGGCTTGACCTCCGGGTTCCGCAGGCCCTCGACATAGGCGAGCTTGCGGTCCCGCCAGCAGGGCTTGCCGTGCTCGTCGTCGTTGACCGTGTCGCTGCAGGCCTTGACCATCTGGCGCACCGGCTCGCCGAACTGCTCGCCGATGGCCTGCAGGACCTCCGGGCCCTGCCCCGGCGCGGCGTCCTCCACGGCGTCGTGCAGCAGCGCCGCGATCGCCTGGTCCTCGCTGCCGCCGTGCTCGAGGACGAGTGCGCAGACGCTCATCAGGTGGGAGAAGTACGGAACCCGGGACCCCTTACGGAAGTGGAAGCGGTGGCGCTCGAAGGCGAACCCGAGCGCGTCGTCGAACCTTGTGGTCAGGGCTCCGGCGCCGAGGGTCTCGCGGGTCACCAGGGTGGGATGGGTGGTGGTCATCGGTCTCCGTCACTGCGGGGGCGGCTGTCACCCTCTTCTTACCTTGCGGGTCTGACATTCCGGCCGAGCCGGGCGGGGCCCGGCGGGCAGGGACCCGGCGCCGAAGCCGGATCACCGCCGACGGTGCACCGGGCAGTGGACCGGTGCCCGGAGTCACCTCGAGCCGATCGCACCTCGGAGGGCGCCCAGCAGGACGTCGGGGTGGCCGTCCTTGTCCAGAAAGGCCGCGGCACCGGCGGCCAGCGCGTCCGCGCGATGGGTGCCGGTCACCGAGATCGCGAGCACCGGCACCCGGCGGGCGAGCTGCCGGATCAGGGTCAGGCCTGCTGCTGGGTCCGGCAGCAGGATGTCCACCACCGCGACGTCGAAGGACCCGTCGCGCTCGGCTGCCGTCCAGCCCTCCGCGGTCGTCGGGGCGGAGGCGACGGTGAGGTCGGCGGTGCTGGCCAGGAGCCCGCAGAGCGCGGTGCGGACCCGCGCGTCGTCGTCCACGACGAGGACGCGCCGCGTCATGCGGTGGCCGGGTCGAGGGCGGGGGAGGTCGGTCGGGGTGCCCGGGCGGCGGCGAGGGCCAGCGCGGTGATCCGGGTGAGGACCATGACCAGGGCCATCAGCACGAAGGCGGCGCGCCAGGCGTCGGCGCCGGTGATCTGGTGGGCGATGGAGAAGCGGGCCACCGCCGGGCCCCAGGAGTGGGTGGCCAGCTCGGCGAAGGCGATCCGGCCGCCGATGGCGAGCACCCAGACGGCGGCGAAGGCGGTGCCGGCGCGGGCCAGCAGCCGGCCGGAGGAGTCGTGGACGAGCCGGGTCGCGGCGCCGGCGGCCAGGCCGAGGGCGAGGCCGGCGGCGATGCCGGCCAGCTCGAGCAGGTGGTCGTGGCCGGCGCCGGGCAGGTGGCGCAGGTAGATGGCGGCGGCGACGGCGACGACGGCCAGCGGGATCAGGTAGGTGCTGCGGGTGATCGGGCGGGTGCCGAGGTTGCGCAGCAGCACCCAGCCCAGCAGCGTGCAGTTGAGGATCCATTCGGCGGTGGTCATCGCGGTCTCCGGGGCCGGTGGGGTGGACGGGTTCCACCCTGGCCGCCGCCGGCCGGGGCGGTCATCCGCCGTCGGATGCAGGACCGGTCGGCGCTGTGGCCGACCCACCCCTCGGCGCAATGACGTACGCGAGGACGTACGCGCGAGGACGTACGCCGCGGCGGTCAGCAGGCCAGCGGCACCCGCAGGCTGATCCGGCAACCCGCTCCGGGGGCGGTGTCGACGGTCATGCGACCCCCGATCGCCTCGGCCCGCTCGCGCATCGTCTGCTGGCCCAGGTGACCCGGCGGAACGGCGGCGGCGTCGAAGCCGATCCCGTCGTCGGCAATGCACACGGCGAGCTCCCGGCCGTCGGCCCTCACCGTCACCGTCACCGCCGCCGAGCCGGCGGCTGCGTGCTTGATGGTGTTGTGCAGGCCCTCGAGGACCAACCGGTACAGGTGCTCCTCCGCCGCCGCGGTCAACGGAGGGTGTTCGGCCGGTCCGCTCACCACGATCGGCAACCCCTCGCGGGCCGTCAGCGCCGCCGCCTGCCGTTGCAGCGCGGCGACCAACCCTTCCTCGGCCAGCGCGCCGGGACGGAGTTCGAAGATCAGCGCCCGCATCTCCGCCAGCGCACCCTGTGCCAGTTCCGACAGCTGCGCCGTCGTGGTGGTCGCCGGGGAGTCCGCCGGCAGGCCCGCGGCAGCCAGGTGCCGCTGGGCGGTCCGGGCGTGCAGGGTCATCGAGAACAGCGCCTGGCTGACCGAGTCGTGCAGATCACGGGCCAGCCGCTGCCGTTCCACCAGGGCCGCATGCCCCTCGGCCGCGGCGAACAGTGCCGCGTTCTGCACGGCCACGGCAGCCTGGTCGGCCACTGCGGCCAGGAAGGTCTCGTCGTCCTCACCCAGCCGCGAGGCCTGGGACAGGTACAGGTGCAGCTCGCCGAGGCACCGGCCCTGGGACATCAGCGGGGCCACCACCAGGTCCTCCCAGCCACCGCGCCGCCAGTACTCGTGGAGCGGCGAGAAGCGTGCCCTGGTCAGCCCGTCGCGGCGGAAGCCGCCCAGTACGGCCACCCGCGGAAGTCCGCTGGCGGTGGTGTCCGGCCGGGGGAGGGCGGCCCACGCCCTGCGCAGCCCCGCCACGTAACCGTCCGGCAGGCCGTCGTCGCCGTAGGCAGCCAGCCCCGACCGCTCGTCGTCGGCCCAGCTGACGATGGAGCACGCGAAGGCGTCCACGGTGCGGCGCACCGCGGTGACGACGTCCCGCAGGGTGCGATCGACCGGCTGGTCGACGGTCATTCCGGCGGCGATCTCGGTGAACGTCTGCACCCGCCGCTCCAGCCGTTGGAAGGCGAGCACGCGGCTGGTGGCGTCGGTGACGATGTCGACGAATCCGCTCACCCGCCCGTCGGAGAACGTGGGAGCGAAGACGACGTCCCAGTACGTGACGATCCCCCCGGCCGCCAACCGGTGTGCCGCCTGGCGGACCTGCCGACCGGCCAGCACCTCCTCGAGCAACGGGGCGAGGGCCTCCTCGTTGCCGGGCAGCAGCTCCTCCAGCCTCCGTCCACGGGAGGCGTAATCGGCCGGAACGCCGAGATAGTGGGTGAAGAACCCGGACCAGGTCTTGTTGCAGCGCAGTAGCCGGCGGTCGACGTCGAAGACGGCCACGCCCATGGGCACCCGGTCGAAGAAGATGTCGAGCAGCTGGGCGTCGAGGTTCCCCCCGACCGGGTCGACCGGCACCACCTCGCGGGTGACCGGTGCCGACGAGGTCACGGCCCGACGGGTGCCACGACCCGGCCGGGTCGCGGCACGGTGCCGGCGGTGTCCACCAGGCCTTCGCGGACCGCCCACATGGCCAGCTGGGTGCGGCTGGCGAGGGCGAGCTTGGCGAGGATGTTGGACACGTGCGTCCGCGCCGTCCGTTCGGTGACGCCCAGCCGGCTGGCGATCTGCCGGTTCGAGCCGCCCTGCGCGACCAGGGTCGCCACCTCGCGTTCCCGCCGGGTGAGTGCCGTTCCCGCCGACAAGGGCGTCCGCAGGGTGGCGGCCAGAGCGCGGGCAGCGGCCGGATCGAGGTGCACCTGACCGGCGACCGCGGCGCGCACCGCGTGCAGGACGTCGTCGGGATCGGCGTCCTTGAGCACGTAACCGGCCGCGCCGGCCTCGAGCGCGGCCCGGACCCGCGCCTCCTCCAGGAAGCTTGTCACCGCCACCACCTCGATGTCCGGCCAGCGGCGCTTGATCTCGGCGGTGGCGGCGATGCCGTCCAGGACGGGCATCAGCAGGTCCATCAGGACGACGTCCGGCGGCCGTCCGGCGGCGGACAGCGCGGCGATCCGGTCCAGCGCCTCCCGGCCGTCGCCGGCCTCGCCGACCACCGCCATACCGGGCTCGATCGCCAGGTAGCCGGCCAGCCCGGCACGGACGACCCGGTGGTCGTCGACCACGAAGACCCGCACGGTCGAGCCGTCGAGCGCCATGCCGCCCCCACTCACCGCGACCGTCGATCTCGGCCCAGAGTGTGCAGGAACCGGCAGCGGCTGATAAGAGGCTTCAGCGCGTGGCGGGGGTGGCCGCGACTGTGGTAGTCGGGGGCTCGGTCACGGCGGCGGCGCGCCGGCCGGCCAGCGTCGCCGGACCTTCGATCACCGCCACTGCGACCGCGGCCGCGCAACCGAGCAGGGTGACGATCCAGAACAGTCGTGCGTCACCGCCGATCGCGCCGGAGCCGGCGTAGACGGCGTCACTGGCGGCGTGGAACAGCCCGGCGATGAGCACGCTGCCGCCGCTGCGGTTGAACAGCCACGTCGTGAGCACCGACTGGGCGAGGACGAACAGCGCGAAGCCGGCGTAGGGCAGTGCCGAGTCCCCCTCGCTGGGGAGGAGGAACGTCGGGATGTGCCACAGCGCCCAGATGACGCCCAGCACGAGGCCGGCCGGCAACGCCGGCAGCAGGGCCTGCAGCCGGGGCAGTGCGAATCCGCGCCAGGCCAGCTCCTCGGTGAGGGTGAACAGCGGGACGCCGATCAGGAAGTACGAGAGCGCGGCACTGCCCGCCATCACCGTGCCGAACTGGCTCGACCCCCCGATCGCCAGCAGCACACCGGTCCCGGTCAGCGCGAGCGCCCACGGCAGGCCGAGCGCGACGGCGTACCAGCCGGTGCCGAACCGCCACCGCGCCACCCGCCGCAGCAGGTCGCGCACCGCCCGCCGCCCGCCGGTAGCTGCCGCCACGAGGAGGGTTCCGGGCAGCATGGTCCACAGGGCGACCCCGGTCGGCACGTGCCAGCCCCACCAGCCGTGGTCATCCCCGATGCGGGTGATCCACACCGACCACGGCAGCGCGAAGGCCACCACGAAGAACACGGCGAGGTCCTTCCGGACCCGGCGGGTCGGTGGTCTGCCTGTCCCGGCGTCGATCATGGTCGCTCCTCCAGCCGCTGGTCGGGGACGAGGGGAGCTTCTGCCCCGCCCGGGCCGGTCGGCGTCCGGAGAACGACGGGTCGGGGTTCGGCTCTTCGGCCCGCCGGCCCGTCTGCGCAATGACGTAGGCCGATCACGGGGGCGCGGACCCGGGCGGCGGCAGGTGCGCCCTCGGCGGGCGCGCCTGCCGCGGGTCAGGATCCGGGCAGCGCGCCACCCGAGGTCGGACCGCCCGGTGCGGCGGCGACGGCCTCGCGTGGTGCAGTCACCGCACGGCGCGCGCAGGCGCGATCATCGGCGGGTGCAACCCGCGCGGATCCGGCGCATCGAAACCCGCGCTGCGACCGACCGGCCACCGCGGGCCGAACCCGGAGGAGACCGTCGATGCCGAACACCGAGCGCCGCATCCAGGCCGCACCCCCCGTTCCCGAGGTGCTGCGCTACACCGCCTTCAGCAGCGACCCGAACGGCGGCAATCGCGCCGGGGTCGTGCTGGACGCCGGCACCATGACCGATGAGGACATGCTGGCGACCGCCGCCGAGGTCGGGTTCTCCGAGACGGCCTTCCTGGTGCCCCGCCCGGGCCACGTCGACGTCCGGTACTTCAGCCCGCGCGCCGAGGTGAGCTTCTGCGGCCACGCCACCATCGCCTCCGCCGTCGCCCACGCCGAGCGCCACGGAGCCGGCCGGCTGTTGTTCCGCACCCCCGCCGGACCCGTCGAGGTCGAGACCCGGCGCGCGGACGACGGATCGTGGCGGGCGACGCTGACGAGCGTTCCGCCGAGGACCGTTCGGCTGGATGCCGACGACCGGCGTGCCCTGCTCGCCGCGCTGCGGTGGTCCGAGGGCGACCTCGATCCCGCGTTGCCTCCGCGGGTCGCCTTCGCCGGTGCCTGGCACCCCGTCCTGGCCGCGGCGACCCGGGCGCGGCTGGCGGCGCTCGACTACGACTTCGCGGGCCTGGGCGCACTGATGGGGGAACGGGGGTGGACGACGGTCGACCTGCTGTGGCGGGAGAACGCGACCACGTTCCATGCCCGCAATCCGTTCCCGCCGGGTGGTGTGGTCGAGGATCCCGCCACCGGAGCCGCGGCGGCGGCTCTCGGCGGATACCTCCGCGAGCAGGGGTACGTCTCGCCGCCGGCCACGGTGACCGTGTTCCAGGGCGACGACCTGGGCCGGCCGAGCGTGCTGCAGGTCGACATCCCGGCGGATCCGGCCAGCGGCATCCGGGTGACCGGCACCGCTGTCGCGCTGCCGCCGCTGGGCTGAGCTGCGGCGATCAGGTCATCTGGCCACCGGGGACGGGTGCCGGCGGTCGCGGACGGCGGCGTGCCGGGGCACCAGATAGCCGATCGCGGCGGCCCAGCCCAGCAGCACCAGCAGGGAGACCTCCAGGACCGGCAGGAGGGCGTCGGCGCCCGCCAGTGCCGCGCTGCCGACGACCAGCAGGGGGACCAGCGCCGCCGCCGTGATCCGCAGCCATCTCGGGGCGGCACCGGCGCGGCCGGCCGCCGTGGTCGCGACCGCGGCGAAGGCGGCGAGCAGTGCGATCTTGAGGACGTCGACGAGGTCGATGGACACCAGCAGCGTGCGCCCGGTCGTGTCGGCGTGCTCATCGGTGACGGCCAGCACGGCGAGGGCGAACTGCAGCAGGGAGAGCGCGGCGGCGGCCAGCCCGGTACCGACGACGCCCCGGTGGAGCCCGCCCCGGACGCCGGTCGTGCGAGCGATCCCGACCGCCAGCGCGGCCAGCGCGACGCCGGCGGTGCCGTGCACGAGCAGCGCGGAAGCCAGGATCGCGCCGCCGTGCGCGGCGTAGAACGCGGCGACCTCGGCGGCGGGCGCGTCGTGCCCCGGTGCAGCCGGAGCCAGGAGGAGCCCGCCGATCCAGGACAGCACGTAGGCGGCCGCAGCCGCGGTCGTGCCGGAACGGCGGGTGGTGGTGGGGGCGACGGTGTTCACGGAGGGACCTCCTCGTCCACGGCGTTGATCGTTGGGTTCTGGTAGCTGCGTGTCAGCGGAGGAGTCCGCGGACGAGGAAGGCGTCCAGCTGGGCGAGCAGCCGGGTCACCGCAGGCATGGCCGCCAGCAGGAGCAGCCCGCAGGCCACCGAGCCCACCGCGGCCGGCAGCCCGTCGACCGTCACGGCGCCGAGGTGCAGTGCGGGGTCCCGGAGGGTCCATGCGTAGGCCGGGAACGCCGTGGCGGCGAGCGCGGTGCTCCAGCCGGTGAGGGTGAGCGTTCCGGTCACGGTGCCGACCGGGCCGAGCAGCAGCGCGTAGCCCAGAGCCCGCCAGGCCGCGGCGTCGGTCAGCCGGCCGCGGAACCCGCGTCGGGGCGCCGGCGCCGGAACGTGCACACCGAGCAGCAGCGCGGCGCGGGCCCGGTCGAACCGGCCGACCAGCCGAGCGCCGGCCAGCGTGACGATCAACAGCGGGATGCCCACCAGGGTGATCGCCAGGCCGGCGGAGAGGGACAGCAGGGTCAGCGCCACGCTGAACGTGGCAAGCCCCAGCGGCAGGTCGGCCAGCAGGTGGGCCGTCCGGCGGTAGGTGGCGGGATCGAGCAGGCCGAGCAGGTCGTTGCTCCGGGTGCGGACGGCGGTGGCGGTCATCGGGGCGTCCCTTTCGTCGTGGGGTGAGTGGGGTGCCGTCGCCCGGGCAGGCTCCGGGTCAGGCGGTGGCCGGGTCGAGGGCGGGGGAGGTCGGTCGGGGTGCCCGGGCGGCGGCGAAGGCGGTGCCGGCGCGGGCCAGCAGCCGGCCGGAGGAGTCGTGGACGGGCACCCAGCCCAGCAGCGTGCAGTCGAGGGCCCATTCGGCGGTGGTCATCGCGGTCTCCGGGGCCGGTGGGGTGGACGGGTTCCACCCTGGCCGCCGCCGGCCGGGGCGGGCATCCGCCGTCGGATGCAGGACCGGTCGGCGCTGTGGCCGACCCATCCCTCGGCGCAATGACGTAGCGGGAAGCTGTCCGGCCGCGCCCGCACTCAG
Source organism: Modestobacter sp. (assembly GCA_025933855.1). Classification (GTDB taxonomy): domain Bacteria; phylum Actinomycetota; class Actinomycetes; order Mycobacteriales; family Geodermatophilaceae; genus Modestobacter. The sequence goes on from JAICZD010000068.1 coordinate 7,966, forward strand.
TCCAGAGCGAGGGCAGCGGCGCCGGCGAGGACGGCGCTCGCCGCGGACGCCGCACCGCTCACCTGCAGGACCACGTCGCGCGGAGAGGCGCGGTTGGCGACCAGGCGGCAGAAGGCGCCCCCCTCGGCGACGATCACGACCTCGGGGATCGAGCCGCCGGTGCCTCCGTCGGGGCCGAGCCGGAGGTCCCAGGTGCCTCCACCGGCGCCGGTGAGCACCAGGTGCAGGTCCAGGGTCGCGGAGCCCTGCCCGGCACGTTGCATGCCGTGGGGCAGCGCCTGCACGGCCAGCGCGGTCATCAGCTGCAGCACCGGCGGTTCCGGTGCCCGCTGGGGGAGGCCGACTGCCCGGCGAACGTCGTTCTCGTGCGTCCACAGCTCGAAGGCCCGCACCACCAGCAACGGGCCGACCGGCAGGCGCATGCCGTGCACGGCCACCGGCGCCCGATCCTGCACGCGGTGTGCCACGAGTTCCAAGGTCTCCTCCACCGCCGCTCGCCAGGCGGTCCGGGTCACCTCCGGTGGCACACCGGCCTGGGCGAGCGCCGTCGGCTGGGTCGAGGCGACGTGGTCGGCGTCGGCGACGCCGACCTCCCCGGCGAGTGCCCGCTGGATGTCCCTCTCCACGCCGATCAGGTGACCGGTCAGTTCCTGGACGTCGAGATCCCGCAGCACCGGCCGGCGCCACTGCCCGGGTTGCAGCCCGGCCAGCAGGTCGGCGAGTGCGTCCGCGGCGCGACGGAAGGCCTCGGCCGGTGGGATCGCCGGGACCTCGGGCAGCCCCCTGCCCGGTGGGCGGGCGTCAGCGGACGCGGCCAGGACCCGGGCACGCAGGTCGGCCGGCAGCGGCACGCGGAACTCGGTCATCCCTGGTCCAGCATCCGACGGTCGAGCAGGGTCCCCAGCTTGGCCAGGGCAAGCCGCACGCGCGACTTGGCGGTCCCTTCGGGAACACCCAGGACGAGGGCGACGTCGCGGTAGCTGAGCCCGCCGAAGTAGGCCAGCTCGACGGCCTCCCGCTGGTCCGGTGGCAACCGCCGGACGGCCGCGTGCACCGTGGCGGCGGTCTCCGCGGCGGTCGCCTGGTCCAACGGCGATGACTGCCCCGGCAGAAGGGTGATCCGTTCGTACCGCAGCTCCCGGTCCGCGCGTCGGGCGGACCCCCGCAGGACGTCCAGCGCCCGGTGTCGTGCGCACACCGTGAGGTACGCCCGCAGGCTGCCGTGGGCCTCGTCGAAGCGGCCGGGGTGGCACCAGAGGTCCACGAACACGTCCTGGACGACGTCCTGGGCGGCGGACGCGTCCTGCAGGACGTGCAGCGCCGTCGCGTACACGGGTGCGCCCAGCGCGTCGATCGCCTCGGCGAGGGCGCGGTCATCGCCGGCTTCCAGCCGGGCGGCGAGCAGGGCGTCGGTCGACCCCACGGCGCCGACGCTAGCGCTGCGGCGAGCGGGTCGACAGCGGTCCGGTCCACGCCGATCCCGGCCGCGGACCGGCGCACCGGCTACCAGCGTGGCGGTCACCGCACCCCCTCCGGTGTTCACGGTCAGTACGTCACCGCACCGCCGGCCGGATGACCTCCCGCGCGTTCGACCGGACGTGATCCGGACGCGTCCGCAGCGGCGTACTCCGGATGCGCCGACGGTCGGCGGAAGGAAAGGGGAGAACGTCATGACGGTGATCACGGAGGTCCTGCTGCGTGGCGTCAGCCCGGCGGAGTACGACGCCGTGCGCGAGCAGGCCCGCTGGCTGGAGGAGGCGCCGGTGGGGGGCCTGGCGCACCTCACGTGGTGGGAAGGGGACGACTGCCACAACGTCGACGCCTGGGAGAGCGAGGACGCGTTCGGCGCGTTCGGGGAACAGCGACTGGGCCCGGCGATGGCGGCCGTGGGCCTGGCCGACCCGCCGCAGGTGACGATGCACCCCGCGCACGAGGTGTACGCGCCCCGCGCCCGGGCCATCGCACCGACGGCGGGCACGGCGGCGCCGGCGGACAACGTGGCCCTGATCCGGCACGGCTACGAGATGTTCGCGGCCCGGGACATCCCGGGGGTCCTGGAACTGTTCGACCGGGCGATCACCTGGTACAGCCCGGACACGGTGCGCTACGGCGGCCGGTACGAGGGTCCGCAGGAGGTCGGCTCGTTCTTCGCCACCCTCGGCGAGAACTACAGCGAGCTGCGGGTCGAGCCCGACACCTTCATCGACGGCGGTGCCACGGTCGTCGCCTGCGGCCGGCACCGCGGCACCAGCCGCGCGGGAGTCGACTTCGAGGTCCCGTTCGTGCACGTCTGGACGTTCCGCGACGGGAAGGTCACCAGCTTCACCGAGTACTTCGACACCGCCAGGATGAACGCGGCCCTGGACCCCGCCACCGCGCCGGAGCGGCGCAGCACGGTCGGCGCGACGTCATGACCGCCCCGCCCACCGACACGCCCACCACCGTCCCGGCCGGCACCGCGACCGACGCGGCCGAGCTGCTGCGGCGGCTGTTCGACGAGATCATCAACCGCGGTCGCCTCGAGGTCGTCGACGAGTTGTTCGCCGAGGACTACCTGGACCACGGTCCGCTCGGGGACATGGCCGGACGGGAGAGCTTCAAGCAGCTCGTCGCCCAGTGGCGGGCCGCCGTCCCGGATGTGCACTGCGACATCGACCACGTCTTCACCGACGGCGAGCTGGTCGGCTGGCTGGTGCACACGACCGGCACGCACACCGGGGACGGGCTCGGCTTCCCGGCCACCGGCCGGCCGTTCTCCACGGTCTCGGCCAACATCGGCCGGTTGCGCGACGGTCGTGCGGTGGAGCACTGGGCCGAGCAGGGGATGTTCCCCATGCTCGTGCAGATCGGCGTCGTCCCGATGTCGGCCCCGACCGGAGCCTGAGGAGGACTGCGATGGCTCTGTGCATGGTGCTGCACCGGGTCCGGGACTTCCCGACGTGGCGGCAGGAGTACGACTCGGTGGCCGAACTGCAGAAGGCCGGGGGAGTGACCGCCGAATCGGTGCACCGGATGGTCGACGACCGGGACAACGTGCTGGTGCTGCACGAGTTCGACACCCTCGAGCTCGCCCGGGCGTTCTTCGCCGATCCGCGACTGAAGGAGGCGATGCAGCGCGGTGGCGTGATCGGAGAACCGCGCATCGAGTTCTTCGAGTAGGCCGCGAGGAGTGCGCGCCGCACAGCGGACGATCGCCCGCCGAGCGTCCCCTGCCGCCGTCCCGGGCGGGTGCCGGGATCCGGGGCGCTGCTCGCCCCGCGGCCCCCCGGAGGGGCGGTGCGTCCCGCCCGGAGCCCTGAGGTAGTGTCGGGGAGCCGACGCGGGGTGGAGCAGCTCGGTAGCTCGCTGGGCTCATAACCCAGAGGTCACAGGTTCAAATCCTGTCCCCGCTACCACGCGAGGGCCCGGTCACCAGCACGGTGACCGGGCCCTTCGCCTGTCCGCTGCCTGCCGGGTCGGTTCCGGCAGGTGCGGTGCAGCGACGGAAGAGGGTTCATGCAGCTGGACAGCGGCGGGTCGTCCTGGCCCGGGCAGGTCACCGTGCGGCAGTTGGCCGACGGCCGGGAGATCCGGTACTTCGACGACCAGGCCACCCCGGGCCCGGTGCACCAGACCACCGACACCCGGCCGCTGCCCGAGCCGCCGCGGGCCGGTGAGATCCGGTTCGACGTCCTCACCGGGGAGTGGGTGACCGTCGCCGGGCACCGGATGAACCGGACCTTCCTGCCGAGCGCGGCCGACTGCCCGCTGGACCCGACCCGGGACCCGGCTCACCCGACCGAGGTGCCCGACAGCGACTACGACGTCGTCGTGTTCGCCAACCGCTTTCCCAGCTACGCCCCGCAGGCGGTCGGCCCGGACGCCGCGGCGCACCCCGACGTGCTGGGGCCACCGGACCGGCCGGCCCTCGGGCACTGCGACGTCATCGTGTTCTCCAGCGACCACGAGGCCTCGATCGTCGACCTGCCCGGCCCACGGCTGCGCACCATCGTGGAGGCCTGGGTGGAACGCACAGCGGCGCTGTCGGGCGATCCGGCTGTCGCGGAGGTGTTCGTCTTCGAGAACTCCGGCGAGGAGATCGGGGTGACGCTGAGCCATCCGCACGGGCAGGTGTACGCCTATCCGTTCGTTCCGCCGCGATCCGCGCAGCTCCTCGAGCGGTCCCGCCGCTACCGGGCGGCGACCGGCGGGAACCTGCTGCGTGACGTGCTGGCCGCCGAGCTGGCCGAGGAGCGCCGGGTGGTGCTCCGTGGCCGGCACTTCTCCGCGTACGTGCCGCGCGCCGCCCGCTGGCCGGTGGAGGTGCACCTGGCGCCGCACCGCGACGTCCCCGACCTGGCCGCGCTGGACGACGCCGAGCGGGCCGAGCTGGGCGGGCTCTACCAGGAGCTGCTGCGCCGGGTGAACCGCTTTCACCCCGGCATCGAGCGGGTGCCCTACATCTCCGGCTGGCACCAGGCGCCCACCGGTGAGGACCGGGACCTCGGCCGGCTGCACCTGCAGGTGTTCTCGCTGCTGCGAGCTCCGGGCAAGCTCAAGTACCTGGCCGGCTCGGAGTCCGGCATGGGTGCGTGGGTGAACGACACCACGCCGGAGCGGATCGCCGGCCGGCTGCGCGAGGTGGCCTCGTGAGCGCGCCGGTTCCCGGGCTCGCCGGGGTTCCGGCGGCTCAGGCCGACCGGGCGGTCGCCGAGCTGGCCCGCACCTGGAGCACCGGGCCGGACGGCGTGTGGACCGCGCCGGGCCGGGTGAACCTGATCGGCGAGCACGTCGACTACAACGGCGGCCGCTGCCTGCCGATGGCGCTGACCCGGGTGACCGCCGCTGCGGTGCGGGCCCGCGCCGACGACCGGGTGCGCATCGCCAGCGCTGCCCCTGACGCCGCGCCGTTCGAGGGGCGGCTGTCCGGCCTGGGCCCCGGCGACGTCTCCGGCTGGGCGGCCTATCCGGCCGGGGTGCTGTGGGCCCTGCAGCAGGCGGGCCTGCCGCTGCCGGGCCTGGACGTCGCCGTGAGCAGCGACGTGCCCCTCGGCGCCGGGCTGTCCAGTTCGGCGTCTCTGGAGTGCTCGGTCGCCCTCGCGGCCGCGGAGCTCGCCGGCCGGACCGATGACCCGGTGCTGCGCCGGGTGCTGATCGCGGCCGCCGTCCGGGCGGAGAACGAGGTGGTCGGCGCCGCCACCGGCGGCATGGACCAGACCGTCGCCCTGCTGGCCGAGGGGGGCGCCGCCCTGCTCGTCGACA
>JAICZD010000081.1 GCA_025933855.1 Modestobacter sp.
AGCGCACCGGCGACCGGCGGGTGCTGGCCACGCTGTGGTGGTACTCGGCGTCCAGCGTGCTGCTCACCCCGGCGCTGGCCGGGCTGGTCACCGGCCGGCCGCTGTCGGCCCGGCGGGCCGACACCCGGCGGCACCTGGGGGCCGGCGCCGCCCCGGTCGCCGCGCCCGCGGCCGGGGGTACCGCGACCGCCCGGGCCGGCGACCTGCGCGGAGCCCTGGAGTCGGCGATCGCGGCGATCGCCGAGGCCGGCCGGATGCGGTCCCGGCCGCTGTGGGCGATCGCCACCGACTCCCTCGCCAACCGGCTGCTGGCCCTGGGCCGAGCGGTCGGGGACGTCGCGGCGGTCACGTCCCTGGCCGCACCGCTGGCCGCCGCGGTCGGGCCTCCCATGCCGGCGCCCCGCTACGAGGACGTCGGCGGAGCGCGCTTCACCCGCCGCGCCTCCTGCTGCCTGCTCTACCGGGTGCCGCACGAGGTGGTGTGCACGTCCTGCCCGCGACGGGACCCCGCCGAGCGCCAGGTGCTGCTCGAGGACACCGCCGCCCGGCTGCCCCATCCTTGAGGGCTCAGCTGCAGCCCGCCGGGTGCGCTGGGGTGGCTATGGGAGGAAGAGCATCGAGTCGCCGAACTCGTGCCACAGCAGCGCCCCGTCGACCGCCGCCCGGTACGCCTCGTCGACCAGGGCCGGGCCGGCGACGGCGGCCAGCAGCTGCAGGTGGCTGGCCTGCGGCTCGTGCAGCCCGGTGACCAGCCCGTTCACCACCCGCGCCGGCCGGTCCGGGCCGAGCACCAGGTCCGTCCAGCCGGATGCCGGCCGGGGAACCCCGTCCTCGCCGGTCGCGGTCTCCAGCGCCCGGGTCACCGTCGTGCCGACCGCGACCACCCGTCCGCCGGCGGCCCGCGTGCTCGCCACCAGGCGGGCGGTGGCCGCGGGGACGACGAACCGCTCGGGTGCCGGCGGCTCGTGCAGCTCGGGGCTGGAGACCCCGGCGTGCAGCAGCAGCGGCAGGACGGCGACCCCGCGGGCCATCAGCCGGACGAGCACCGACTCGGTGAACGGGCGTCCGGCGCTGGCCATCTCGGCGCTGCCCATCTCCTCACCTCCGAGGTCGGTGGCGTACACGTTCTGCAGCTCCGGCAGCGCCACGGCACCGGCCAGGTAGCCGTAGCGGATCGGGCTGCCGTGGCGGGCCAGGTGCTCCGCCGCGGACACCTGCGGCTCGGTGCGGGCGCGCCAGAGCCGGGAGGCGTGGGCCGGGGTCGGGAACCCCTCGATCAGTTCCAGCCGCACCCCGCCGGGGAGGCGGAGGACCGATCCCGGTTCCACGCCGCGGTCCGGTCCGGTGTTGTCCGGCCGCCGGACCTCGACCACCCAGCTGCCGTCGTCCAGCGTGGTGGCCACGTGCACCGGGGTCACCAGCCCGTCGCTGCGGACGGCGTCCAGCCGGGCCGGCACCGTCGGCGAGGTGTTGACCACCACCACGTCGCCGGGCTCCAGCAGGCCGGGGAGGTCCCGGAACCGGTGTGCGGTGACCTGGCCGGGGCGGACGGCGAGCAGGGCCACGCCGTCGCGGGGCACACCCCGCCGCTCGGGCGGAGCGGTGGCCTCGGCGCCGGGGGGCAGGGTGAAGGTCGGGGTTGTCGCCGGGGTCGTCGCCGGGGTCATCGCCGGGCTCCCGCCGTGGCCAGCTCGGCCGCCCGGTAGCGCCCGCTGGGCAGTGGCTCGGTGACCAGCCGCAGCAGCGCCGGGACGACGTCCTCCGGTGCCGGGCGGTCGCTGATGTCCTCGCCCGGATAGGCGGCCTGGTGCATCTCGGTGGCCATGTCGCCGGGGTCGACGGCGTAGATCCGCAGCCCGGGTTCCTCGACGGCGAGGACGGCGCTCAGCTGGTCGAGAGCCGCCTTGCTGGCGCCGTAGCCGCCCCAGCCGGGATAGGCCTCGACGGCGGCGTCCGAGCTGATCTGCAGCACCCGGCCGCCGCCCCGGCGCAGGGCCGGAAGGAGCAGGTGGAGCAGGGCGAGCGGCGCGACGGTGTTGACCGCGAGCACCCGCTCGAACGCCGCCACGGGGAGGTCGGCCAGCGGCGGCAGGGGGCTCGGGCCCAGCTCGCTGGCGTTGCTGACCAGCAGCTGCAGCCCCTCCGGGACGGCGGCGGCCAGGGCGCTGCGGTGGGCGGGGTCGGCCACGTCGCCGGCGACCGCGGTGACCCGGTCCGGGAACGGCAGCGCGGCGACGGCGGTGGCCAGCCGGCCGCCGTCCCGGGCGTCGAGGACGAGGTGCCAGCCGTCGGCGGACAGCGCGGTGGCGAGGGCCCGGCCGAGTCCGCGGGAGGCGCCGGTGATCAGTGCGGTGGGAGGCGTCATGCCGCTACCCTCGAAGGTGAAGTGCACTTGAGGTCAAGAGGGCGGCGTCATGGATCTGACGATCGGTGAGGTGGCGGCCCGCGCTGGTGTCGCGCCGTCGGCACTGCGCTGGTACGAGCAGCGCGGCCTGATCACCGCGACCCGGACCCCCGGCGGCGCCCGTCGCTACCCGCGCAGCGTGCTGCGCCGGCTGGCGTTCGTCCGCGCCGCGCAGAACGTGGGTCTGTCGCTGGCCGAGATCCGGTCGGCGCTGGCCACCCTGCCGGAGGGACGCACCCCCACGGCGGGGGACTGGGCGCGGCTGTCGGCCGGATGGCGGGCGCGGCTGGACGAGCAGATCGCCGCGCTCACCCAGCTGCGCGACGGGTTGAGCTCCTGCATCGGCTGTGGCTGCCTGTCCCTCGACCGCTGCGCCATGTCCAACCCCGGTGACGTCGCCGGGACCTTCGGGCCGGGGCCGCGCTGGCTCTCCCCGGCACTGCGCCGGGTACCTCCGGTGAGCAACAGCGGCCGCGCGGGCGGCCGGTGACGGGGCCGGTCGGGGACCGGCCCCGTCACCTTGCCACTCAGGCCGACGGTCGGACGCCGGCCGCACCGCCGTCCGTCGCCGGGAAGGTGCCCTGCGGACCCGCGGGCGCCGGCAGGTCGACCGCCTTGCCGGGGACCTCCGTGCCCTCGATCCCGTTCACCGGCTCCGTGGAGTAGGCGAAGGTCAGCATCGCGAACGCGATCAGGTCGCTGTTGACCTCCAGCGCGTGCAGGTCCACGTTCTCGGCCGTGTCGCAGGCGAGGTGGTAGCAGGGGTCGAACTGCTCCCCGGCCGTGCCACCCCAGATGGCCGCCTGCTGATCGGTCTTGACCTCTTCCGCGCCGGTGAACAGCCCGCCGGAGGGGATCCCGGCCAGGATGAAGGCCTGGTAGTCGCTCCGGCCGTCGAACGCGGTGTCGTCGTAGGGCTCCCCGGTGAGGGTGTAGTACCGCTCGTAGACGTTCTCGATCGCCGCCGAGCCCTTCGGGATCGCCACCGGAGCTTCGAACGTCGACTGGTCGGCGTCGTACACCATGAAGATGTAGTTGGGCGAGCCGACCATGTCGTAGTTCATGTAGAGCGCGATGCGGTCGGCCTCGGCCTTCGACAGGCCCGCGACGTAGTCGGTGGAGCCGATCAGACCGAGTTCCTCCCCGGCCCACCAGGCGAACCGCAGGGTGTTCTCCGGCTTGGTGTTCGCCATCATCAGCGCGGTCTCGAGCAGCGCGGCCGAGCCCGAGCCGTCGTCGTTGATCCCGGGACCTTCGATGACGCTGTCGAGGTGGGCGCCGGCCATCACCACGTTGTCCCGGTTCTTGCCGGGCAGCTCGGCGATCACGCTGTGGTCGGTGCGCTGCTCGATGCGCACCTCGACGACGGCGGTGGACCCTTCCGCGGCGAGCTGCACGCCGTCGGCGAAGCTGGCGCCGACGACCGGGACGGTCAGGTCGGACGGCTGGGTGCCCTCGAGGTCGAGGCTGGTGGCATCCCCGATGAAGAGCCCCTCGCGGTCGTCGGCCGGGTCCGTGCTGGGGTTGCCCTGGTTGAAGACGACGACCGCCTCGGCACCGGCGTCCTGGGCGTTCCGGGCCTTCAGCCCGAACGTGCAGGTGCCTCGCTGGATCAGCGCGATGTCCGCCGGGCCGCTGAGGTTCAGCCCGGTGAAGTCCTCGGTCTCGCAGCCGCTGGTCGAGGCGCGGTCCCCTTCCAGGTTGATGTCGACGGGGACGACCGTGCCCTCGACCCGGGCCGAACCGCTGCCGGAGAAGACGCCGGTCTCGTAGTCCGCCGCGGTGGGCGTGAGCTGGGTGAGCACCGGCGGGAAGGAGAACTCCACCTGCACCGGGTCGAGGGACACCTCGTACCCGGCGTCGCGGAGCAGGCCGGCGACGTAGTCGACGCTGGCGGCGTAGCCGTCGGTGCCCGCGGCCCGGGTGCCGGGGTGGACCGGGTCGGTGCTGTTGTCGGCGATCTTCTGCAGCGCCTCCTGGTGCTCCCGGACCCCCTCGACGGTCACGCACTGCAGCAGCTTGTCGTAGCTGTTGTTGTTCCGGTGCTCGCAGCCGCCGCTGGACGTCGCCTGCGCCGCGGTGACCGGCAGCAGAGCGGCCAGCAGCAGCCCTCCCGTGCCGGCAGCAACGGCCCGCGGCGCCGTCCTTCTGGTGGACCTCGCCAGGTGATCGCGCATGCGTCTCCCTCGTTCGGCCCGGCGGACGACGGTGTCCGCCGGAGCTCCATCCCGGTCTCCGGGAGCCTGGCCCGGCAGCCGGGTGAGGTACAGAGCAGGCACAGCAGACGTGCGGCGATCTTCCAGGAAGCACCGAGCCTCGGACGCTCCGTCCACGCCTGGTCACCGAGCGGCGCCGGGCGGCCGTCCGGAGGGCGGGGTACCCACCTCCGGACGTATGGCTCAGCAAACAGGTGTAAGCAGAGCCCTACGTTGTATGGAGGGCACTACGTCCGCGAGGCCTCGTCGTCCTCGGGGTCGGTGTCCGGCGCAGCGGGGCCGGCGGTCCCCGGATCCAGGCCGAGTGCCACGACGTCGCCGACCACCCACACGGCCGGAGGGCGCACGCCCTCCTCGGCGATGGTGCGGGCCAGCCCGGCCAGGGTCGTGCGCAGCACCCGCTGGGCCGGGCTGGCCCCGTCGCTGACCACGGCCACCGGCGTGCCGGCGGCCCGGCCGTGCTCCACCAGGGCAGCGGCGATGGCCGGGGCGGTGTCCACGCCCATCAGCACGACGACGGTGCCCCGCAGCCGCCCCAGCGCCGCCCAGTCGACCAGCGAGGTCGGGTGCCCCGGCGGCACGTGCCCGGAGACGACGACGAACTCGTGGGTCATCCCGCGGTGGGTGACCGGGATCCCGGCCAGCCCCGGGACGGCGATCGCGCTGGTCACCCCCGGCACCACCTCGACCGGGATGCCGGCGGCGGCGCAGGCCTCGAGCTCCTCGTAGCCGCGGCCGAAGACGAACGGGTCGCCGCCCTTGAGCCGGACCACCCGCCGTCCCTGCCGTGCATGGTCGACCAGCAGGGTGTTGATCTGCTCCTGGGCCATCGAGCGGCCCCGCGGCAGCTTGGATGCGTCGACGACCTCGACGCCCACCGGCAGCGAGGCGAGCAGGCCCTGCGGTGCGAGGTGGTCGGCGATCACGACGTCCGCGGTCGCCACGGCCTGCCGCCCGCGCACCGTCACCAGCCCGGGATCGCCGGGGCCGCCACCGACCAGCACCACGCTGCCGGGCGCGGTGGCGGGTGCGCGGGAGGCGCGGTCGGCGATCGAGCCGTCCGTCAGCCCGGCCAGCACCGCGTCCCGGACGCCGACCGCCCGCAGCGGGTCCCCGCCGCCGTGCACACCGACCACCAGGTCGCCCTGCCGGCCGACCGCCGGCGTCCACACGCTGGACGCCGACCGGTCGTCTGCCCGCGCGCAGAAGATCCGCAGGTGCTCCGCCTCCTCGGCGACGGCGGCGTTGACCGCGGGGTCGTCGGTCGCGGCCACCGCGTACCACGCGCCGCCCAGGTCCCCGCGGACGTACCGGCGCGGGTGCCAGGTCACCGACCCCGGGGCGACCAGCGCCTCCAGCGCCGGGGTGACCTCGGGGCTGACCACGGTGATCAGCGCCCGGGCCTCCAGCAGCCCGGCGACCCGGCGGTGCGCGACCTGCCCGCCGCCGACGACGACGACCCGGCGACCCCCCAGCCGGAGCCCCACCGGATAGACCGCGGCCGGACCCGGTTCGGCGCCGGGACGGGCTGTGCTCAACGGGGATCCTCGGCGGCGTCCATCCCGTCCAGGATCTCAGCCAGCACGGCGGCGAACGCACGCGAGGTGCCCGGACCGCGGACGGCGACCCGTAGGTGGTCGGCGGACAGGCCGGGAAAGGTGTCCCCGCGGCGGACCGCCCAGCCCCGTGCCCGCAGCTCCGCGCGCACCTGGGCCCCCCGGGGCACCCGCAGCAGCAGGAAGCTCGACGCGGGGGAGCCCACCACCGCCACCTGCGGCGGCAGCGCGGCGACGAGCCCGGCACGGTCCGCGGCCGTCCGCCGGGCGACGTCCTCGGCCTCCGCGCGGGCCGGCTCTCCGGTGCAGGCGACCAGCGCCGCCAGCGCCGGGGTGGACACCGCCCAGTGCGGCTGAGCGGCGGCCAGCCGCGCCACCAGGTCGGCCGGCCCGAGCGCGTAGCCGACCCGCAGTCCGGCCAGCCCCCAGGTCTTGGTGAGGCTGCGGACCACCAGCAGGCCAGGCAGGTCGCCGCGCGCGGCCAGGGACGCCGGTTCCCCCGGCACGGTGTCCGCGAACGCCTCGTCCACCACGAGCACCCGGCCGGGGCGGGCGAGGGCCGCGACGTCCGCGGCGGGGTGCAGCACCGAGGTCGGGTTGGTCGGGTTGCCCAGCACCACCAGGTCGGCGTCCGGCGGAACGGCGGCCGGATCCAGCCGGTAGCCGTCCTCCGCGCGCAGCAGCAGCCGCTGCACCGGGTGCCCGGCGGCGCGCAGCGCTGCCTCGGGCTCGGTGAAGGAGGGGTGCACGACCACCGCCCGGCGCGGTCGCAGGCTGCGGGCCAGCAGGGTGAACACCTCGGCGGCGCCGGCGGCCAGCAGCACCTCGGCGTCCGTCCGGCCGTGCGCGGCGGCCACCGCCCGGCGGGCCGGCCCGGCGTCGGGATAGGCCGCGCTGGCGTCGAGGGCGGCGTGCAGCACGGCGCGCAGCCAAGGGGGAGGAGCGTCGGCGCGCACGTTGACGGCCAGGTCGACCAGGCCGGGCGCGAGCTCGGCGTCCCCGTGGTGCCGCAGGTCCTCCTCGGTCCGCGCCACCGCGACCGTCACCCGCCCGTGCACCGTCTTGCCGACGACGAGCCGCCCGCCGCCGAGCAGCGCAGCTGCCTCGGCGACCGACGGGGTGCCGACCGCGGCGGCGACCCGGTCCGACGGCCCCGGGACGGCGACGGCGGCCAGCGCGGTAGCGGGGTGCCCGGTCAGCGGCCAGCCGCGCCGCTGGGCGGCCTCGCGGAGCCCCTGCTCGCCGGCCCGGGTGTCCAGGGTCGCCAGCTGCACCGGGCCCTCGGCACCGGCCGGCAGCACGGCATCCAGCGCGGCCAGCACCTCGGCGGCAGCCACTCCGGCGTTCGCCCCGATGCCGACGGTGATCAGGCTCTCACCCCGGGCTGCTCGGGCAGCGCCGCGAGCAGCGCCGCGGCGTCCCGGGGCACCACGCCCGGCGGCAGCAGGCCCAGCGCGCGCAGGCGTGCACCCAGGGTCAGCGCCCAGGGCCGGTCCAGCCGGGCACGGGCCAGCAGCGCGTCGTCGGCGAGGACCTGCTCGGGCGCGCCCTGCACCACCTGCCCGCCGACCACGACCGCCACCTCGTCGGCCCAGCGCAGCGCCAGGTCGACGTCGTGGGTGCTCATCACCACGGTGGCGTCGGCGTCCTGCAGCCGGGTGAGCGCGGCGAGCGCCTCGGCCACCGCGGAGGGGTCGAGCCCGGCGGTGGGCTCGTCGAGCAGCAGCACGCAGGGCCGCATCGCCACGGCCCCGGCGATCGCCACGCGCTTGCGCTCGCCGTAGGAGAGCTGGTGGGTGGGTCGGCCGGCCAGGTGCTCGACGGCGAGCAGGCCGAGCGCCTCGGCCACCCGCGCCCGCACCTCCGCCTCCGGCAGGCCCAGGTTCACCGGGCCGAAGGAGACGTCCTGCGCCACCGAGGCGCTGAACAGCTGGTCGTCGGGGTCCTGCAGCACCAGCTGGACCGCCTGCCGGTGCGCCCGCAGCGCCGCCCGGGTGTGCCGCAGCTCGGCTCCGTCGACGGTGATCCGCCCCCGGGCCGGCGGCAGGGCGCCGGACAGGCAGCGGAGCAGGGTGGTCTTGCCCGACCCGTTGGCCCCCAGCAGCGCCAGCCGCCGGCCGGCCGGCACCGTCAGGGACGCGCCGTCCAGCACCGGCCGGGACCTGTCGTAGCCGACGACCAGGCGCTCGGCCGCCAGGCTCAGGTGGCTCACGACAGCACCAGCGTGACCGCCGCCAGCGCGGCCAGGCCGGCGGCGGTCGCGGCGAGGAACGGCCGGGAGGACGGCAGCGCCTCCGGCAGGACCCGCAGCCCGGTCTCCATCCCGCGGCCGGCCAGCCCGTCGGTCAGCCGGCGGGCGCGGTCCCAGGAGCGGGTGAGCACCGCGGCGGCCAGCACGCCGGACGAGCGGTAGGAGCGCCGCACCGTCGAGTACCCCATCCGCGCGGTCTGCGCCTCCCGGATGGTGGTCAGGCTGCTCAGCAGCACGAACAGCAGCCGGTAGACCACCGAGGCCACCTCCACGACCGCCGCCGGCACCCGCAGCCGGCGCAGCTCGGGGAGCAGGTCCGACATCGGGGTGGTGGTGGCCAGCAGCAGCACCGCGGCGCTGCCGGCCAGCCCGTGCCCGACCAGCGCGCCGGCCCGGGCGGCGGCGTCCGGAGCCCAGCCGAGGCCGCCGGAGCCGACCTCGACGACCGCGGTGAGCGCGCCGACGACGATGAAGGTGAGCGGCAGGCGCACCGCCCGGCCGAACGTGCGGGCCGGTACCCGGGCCGGCCCGAGGGCGAGCACGACGGCGCTCAGCCCGGCCAGCAGCGTGCCCGGCCACACCGGCAGCACCAGCGCGCTGACCACCAGCCCGACGGACAGCAGCAGCTTGTCGGCGGGGGAGCGGAGCCGCCAGGCGCTGGCCCAGGCGGCGTCGTCGATGGCCAGGCTCACGGGTCCTCGTCCCCGGCGCTCGTCGGCCCCGGGTCGGCGGCATCCACGCCGAGCCGCTCGCGCTCCGGCCTGGACCGCTCCGCCGTCCGGCGGCCCTTGAGCCGCCCCAGCGCGTAGCCCAGCACGCCGCCGCCGAGCGCGGCCTGCAGCGCGAACAGCCCGGACTCGACCTCCTTCGACGACGGGGTGAAGACCGAGGAGAACCACGGGTGGTAGCCCGGGTCGGACTCCTGGATGAGCGCGGTGGCCTCGCTGTCGCTGCCCGCGTAGTCCGCGCCGCCGTCGATCAGCAGCGGAACGGCGAACAGCGCGATGACGGCGAGCACCAGCAGCGCCGTCGCCACGTGCCGCCGCCTCATCCCCGGTCCTCCTCGCCGCCGTCGGTGCCGGAGGCCGGGGACGGCGCTCCGCTGCCGGCACCGGCAACGGGTTCCGGGGCGAGGACGCCGAGGCGCTCGAGCTCCGGGCGGGCGTTGACGGTGAGCACCCGGAAAAGCAGCACCCCGAGCAGTCCCTCACCGATGGCCAGCGGCACCTGCGTGATCGCGAAGACGCCGAGGAACTTCACCGCCGCTCCCAGGTAGCCGCTCTGGGCGTCGGGAAAGGCGAGCGCCAGCTGCAGGGACGTCGTGACGTAGGTGGCCAGGTCGGCGACCGCCATGCCGGCGAACACGCCGCCGAGCAGGCCGCCTCCGCAGCGGCGGGTCAGCCGGTAGGCGCCGTAGCCGGCCCACGGGCCGACGATCGCCATGGAGAAGGCGTTCGCGCCGAGCGTGGTGATCCCGCCGTGGGCCAGCAGCAGCGCCTGGAACAGCAGGACGACGGTGCCCAGCAGCGCCATCACCGGCGGTCTGAACAGGACGGCGCCCACTCCGGTGCCGGTCGGGTGGCTGGAGCTGCCGGTGACCGAGGGCAGCTTGATCGCGCTGAGCACGAAGGTGAACGCCCCGGCGGCGCCCAGCAGCAGCGTCGACTCCGGGTTCTCCCGCACCTCGCGGGTGACCGCTCGGGCGCCGTGCACGACGAACGGCGCGGCGGCGATCGTCCAGCCCAGCGCGTGGGCCGGCGGCAGGAACCCCTCAGCGATGTGCACCGGCCACCTCCGGAACCCGGGCGGCCGCGGTCACGAACCGGGCGGCCATCGAGGGAGAGCCGGCCCAGTTCAGGTGCAGGTAGCTGGCGTGCACGGTGCCCCCGAACTCCCCGGAGCCCTGCACGAAGCCCTCCGGGCCGCGGGCGCTCCACTGCCAGGCCGGGGTGGTCCCCGCGCCGGGGGTGGCGGTGGTGCGGTGGAACTCGTGCCCGCGGACCCGGGTGCCGGCCGGCGCGAGCACGCTGTCGGTGAGCGCGACCGCCGCCCGGTAGCCCAGGTTCAGGGTCCGGTGCATCGCGGTGGCGGTGTCCAGCACCCCGCACATCGGTTCGCCGTCCAGCTCGCGGGACAGGTAGAGCAGCCCGGCGCACTCGGCGGCCACCGGGGCGCCGGCGGCGGCCAGCGCGGCGATCGCCGTCCGCAGGCCGACGTTGGCACTGAGCGCCCCCGCGTGCACCTCCGGAAAGCCGCCGCCCACGACCAGGGCCCGGGTGCCGTCGGGGAGGGCGTCGTCCCGCAGCGGGTCGACCGTCGCCACCTGCGCGCCGGCCGCTGCCAGCAGCTCGGTCGTCTCGGCGTAGCCGAAGGTGAAGGCCGGGCCACCGGCGACGGCGACCACCGGGCGCCCCTCGATGGGGTCCACCTCGGCGGCCGGGTCCCAGGGGTCGCCGGCCAGGTCCGGGGCGCTGCGGGCCAGCCGGAGGACGGCGTCCAGGTCGACGCTCGCCCCGACCACCGCACCGAGGGCCCGCACGGTGCGCACCGCGTCGGCCGAGCGCTCGGCGGCCGGCACCAGTCCGAGGTGCCGGGAGGGGGTGTGCAGCTCCTCGATCCGGCGCACCGCGCCGAGCACCGGCACGCCGGCCTCGCCGAGCGCCTCGCGCAGGATCGCCTCGTGCCGGTCGCTGCCGACCCGGTTGAGGACGACGCCGCCGAGCCGCACCGCCGGGTCGAACGTCGCGAACCCGTGCACCAGCGCGGCGACGCTGCGGGCCTGCGACGCGGCGTCCACCACCAGCACGACCGGTGCCCGCAACTGTGCGGCGACCTGCGCCGTGGAGCCGTAGCCGGGCGCGACGCTGGCGTGCGCGGCGCCGTCGAACAGGCCCATGACCCCCTCGACCAGCGCGACGTCGGCCGGTCTGGGGGTGCGGGCCCCGTGCAGGAACAGCGGCACGATGCGGTCCTCACCGACCAGCCAGTTGTCCAGGTTCCGCCCCGGGCGCCCGGCGGCCAGCCCGTGGTAGCCCGGATCGATGTAGTCGGGGCCGACCTTGTGCGGGCTCACCGTGAGGCCGCGGTCGGTGAGCGCGGCGATCAGCCCGGTCGCGATGGACGTCTTCCCGGCGTTGCTGCCCGGCGCGGCCAGCACGATCCGGGGGACCCGGTGCGCGCTCACGCCGTCCCCACCCCAGGGGCCAAAGTCGCGATTTTGGCCGCTACCGAGCGCGCGTCCCGACCCGACCGGGGGGCCAAAATCGCGACTTTGGCCCAGCCAGGGCTCACCACTCGATCCCCCGCTGGCCCTTCTGGCCGGCGTCCATCGGGTGCTTGACCTTGGTCATCTCGACCACCAGGTCCGCGGCCTCGATCAGCGCCGGCGGAGCGTTGCGGCCGGTGATCACGACGTGCTGGCTGCCCGGCCGGCCGGTCAGGGCCTCCACCACGTCCTCGACGTCGACCCAGCCCCAGGTCATCGGGTAGGTGAACTCGTCGAGCACGTAGAAGCGGTGCGCCTCGGCGGCCAGGTCGCGCTTGATCTGCGCCCAGCCCTCCGCGGCGTCGGCGGCGTGGTCGGTCTCCTCGCCGCGCTTGCGGGACCACGACCAGCCCGAG
>JAICZD010000206.1 GCA_025933855.1 Modestobacter sp.
CCGCCGCCGGCGGCCCCGGCTCCGGGTGGGTCCTCGGGTGGGTCGTCCTCGGGCGGGACCACGTCGGGCGGGTCGTCCTCCGGCGGGTCGTCGTCCTCGGGTGGCTCGTCGTCCTCGATCGGGTCCTCGTCCGGCGGGTCGTCGTCCGGCGGGTCGTCGTCCTCGGGTGGGTCGTCGTCCTCGGGTGGCTCGTCGTCCTCGGGTGGGTCGTCCTCCGGTGGCACCACGGCCGGCGCGCCGTCGGTGTCGGCCGCGCAGACGGCCATCGCCGCGGCCCGCTCGCAGCTCGGCGTCCCCTACTCCTGGGGCGGCGGCGGCAGCAACGGGCCCAGCTTCGGCATCTCCCCGGACCAGGCCGTGTACGGCTTCGACTGCTCCGGGCTCACCGAGTACGCCTACGCCCGGGCCGGGATCGCCATCGGCGGTACCAGCCGCGAGCAGTTCAACCGGTTCCGCAACCGCCAGGTGGCGGCGGCCGACCTGCGCCCCGGCGACCTGCTCTTCTGGGACGACGGCAGCGGCAACCCCAGCTACCAGTCGATCGTGCACGTCGCGCTCTACATCGGCGGCGGGCAGATGCTCGAGGCGCCCGACCGCGGTCTGCGGGTCCGGCAGTCCAGCGCCCGGACGAGCAGCTCGACCTACTTCGGGGCGGTCCGGCCGACCGGCTGAGCAAGATCAGCAAGAGCCTGACGAGCGCCTGGCCACGGACAACGGGGCGTCGGGCAGCCACGGGGGGAGCTGCCCGACGCACTCGCCAGGCTAGCAGCCGAACGTGCGCCCAGACAGGCACGCGGACCCCCTGTGGGTCGCCTGTGACCACGCGCGCCCGGTGGCTTCGGGCCCGGCGTGCGGGACACCGGCGTGTAGGACACTGGCGGGTGTGACCGCCGCCAGCACGTCGACCGCTCCGGACCAGCCCACCCCGCCCTCGGTCGACGCCGCCCGCCTGGAGCGGGCGCTCTTCGAGATCAAGCGGGTCATCGTCGGTCAGGACCGGCTGGTCGAGCGGATGCTGGTCGGCCTGCTCGCCCGCGGCCACGTGCTCCTGGAGGGCGTGCCCGGGGTGGCCAAGACCCTGGCGGTGGAGACGCTGGCCACCGTCGTCGGGGGCACCTTTGCGCGCCTGCAGTTCACCCCCGACCTGGTGCCGGCCGACATCATCGGCACCCGCATCTACAAGGCCGGCCAGGACGCCTTCGACACCGAGCTCGGCCCGGTCTTCGCCAACTTCGTGCTCACCGACGAGATCAACCGCGCACCGGCCAAGGTGCAGTCGGCGCTGCTGGAGGTGATGGCCGAGCGCCAGGTGTCCATCGGCGGGGTCACCCACCCGCTGCCCGACCCCTTCCTGGTGCTGGCCACGCAGAACCCGATCGAGTCCGAGGGGGTGTACCCGCTGCCGGAGGCGCAGCGGGACCGCTTCCTGCTCAAGGTGCTCGTCGACTACCCGACCCCGGAGGAGGAGCGGGAGATCGTCTACCGGATGGGCGCCGTGCCGCCGGTCGCCCAGCGGGTGCTCGGCCCGGACGACGTCCGCCGGCTGCAGCTCACCGCGCAAGGGGTCTTCGTGCACCACGCCCTGGTGGACTACGTCGTCCGGCTGGTCGTGGCCACCCGCACGCCGCGTGAGCACGGCATGGAGGACGTCGCCGGCTGGGTCACCTACGGGGCGAGCCCGCGGGCCTCGCTGGGTCTGGTCGCCGCCAGCCGGGCGCTCGCGCTGATCCGCGGCCGCGACTACGTGCTGCCGCAGGACGTCCTGGACGTGACCGCCGACGTGCTGCGGCACCGGCTGGTGCTCTCCTACGACGCGCTGGCCGACGGGGTGCCCGCCGACCACGTCGTCCGGCGGATCGTGGAGAGCGTGCCGCTTCCCCAGGTCACCCCCCGGCAGCGGGCCGCCGGATACGGGCCGGGCAACCCGGGCGGCCCGGTCGTGCCTGGCTTCGGGGGCCCCGGACCCGGAGCGCCGGGCGGCGGCCCTGGCTACCCACCGGGCGGGGCAACCGTCTTCGGTCCGCCCGGCGGGCCCGGCTTCGGCCCGCCGAACGGCGTGCCGCAGCCCGGCCAGGGACAGCCGCCGTTCGGCTACCCCGGTCCGCAGCCGGCGTGACCGGGCTGCCCGCTCCGCGCGCCGACGCGGCGCCACCGCGCTTCGGCGGCGCTCCCGACGCCGGATCGGCCGCGGTGCTGCTGCGCCGGCTGGAGCTGACCGTCCGGCGGCGCCTGGACGGCCTGCTGCAGGGCGACCACCTCGGCCTGGTGCCTGGATCGGGCAGCGAGGCCGGCGACGCGCGGGTCTACCACCCGGGGGACGACGTCCGCCGGATGGACTGGCCGGTCACCGCGCGCACCCAGCTGCCGCACGTCCGCGAGACGATCGCCGACCGGGAGCTGGAGACCTGGGTCGTGCTGGACCTCTCGGCCAGCCTGGACTTCGGCACCGCGGCCTGCGAGAAGCGCGACCTGGCCATCGCCGGGATGGCGGCGGTCAGTCACCTCACCGTGCGCGGCGGCAACCGGCTGGGCGCCGTCGTCACCACCGGGGAGCGCGTCGACCGGTATCCGGCCGCGGCCGGCCGGCTGGCCGCCGACCGGCTGCTGCGCGCCGTGGTGGCGACGCCGCGGGCGGACGGCGGCCGGCGCGGGGACCTGGCCGCCGCCCTGGAGCTGCTCCGCCGCCCGCCCCGGCGCCGGGGGAGGGCCGTGGTGATCTCCGACTTCCTCGGCGACCAGGACTGGGAGCGGCCGCTGCGCGGGCTCGGCGCCCGGCACGAGCTGCTGGCCATCGAGGTGCTGGACCCCCGGGAGCTGGAGCTCCCCGACGTCGGACTGCTGACCGTCGTCGACCCGGAGAGCGGGCAGACGCTGGAGGTGCCCACCGGCGACGCGCGGTTCCGGGCCCGGTTCGCCGAGGGTGCCGCGGCGCAGCGGCAGGAGATCGCCGCCGGGCTGCGCCGCGCCGGGGCCGCGCACCTGCAGCTGCGGACCGACCGCGACTGGCTGGCCGACGTGGTCCGCTTCGTCGCCGAGCGCCGGCGGACCGGCAGTGGCGGAGCTGCCCGATGACGTTCCAGGCACCCTGGTGGCTGCTGGCCCTGCTCGCGGTCGTCGCGCTGGTCGCGCTGTACGTGGTGCTGCAGCTGCGTCGCGCCCGGTACGCCGCGCGGTTCACCAACGTGGCGCTGCTCGGGTCGCTGGTGCCCCGGCGGCCGGGCTGGCGCCGGCACGCGGCGTTCGGCGCGGTGGCGCTCGGGCTGGCCGCGCTGGTGATCTCCCTGGCGGTGCCGAGCACCCAGGTGCGGGTACCCCGGGAGCGGGCGACGGTGATCATGGCGGTCGACGTGTCGCTGTCGATGCGGGCCACCGACATCGAGCCGGACCGGTTCACCGCGATGCAGACCGCCGCCAAGGAGTTCGGCCGGGTGCTGCCGGCGCGGATCAACCTCGGCCTGGTGTCCTTCGCCGGCTCGGCGACGACGCTGGTCACGCCGACCACCGACCGGGCGGAGGTCAGCACCGCGATCGACAACCTGCAGCTGGCCGAGTCCACCGCCATCGGGGACGCGATCTTCGCCTCGCTGACCGCCATCCAGAACTTCCAGGCCTCGCTGGACGCCCCGAGCGCGGACCTGCCGCCGGCCCGGATCGTGCTGCTGTCCGACGGCTACAACACCGTGGGCCGGGAGGCGACCCAGGCGATCGACGCGGCCACCGCCGCGCACGTGCCGGTGTCGACGATCGCCTTCGGCACCGACTACGGCACGCTGGAACTGGACGGGGAGACGGTGCCGGTGCCGGTGGACCGCTCGACGCTGGAGCAGATCGCCGACGACACCGGGGGCAGCTACAGCGAGGCGGCCAGCGCCGCGGAGCTCGAGCAGGTCTACGAGGACCTGGGCAGCCAGATCGGCTACACCACCGAGCCGCAGGACATCAGCCCGTGGTTCGTCCGCGGCGGCCTGCTGTTCGCCTTCCTCGGCGTCGTGGCCTCCCTGCTCTGGACCAACCGCCTCCTGTAGCGGGCCTTTATCCCGATAATGGCCGCCCCCGAAGACGGCCTTTATCGGGATAAAGTCCGGATCTAGCGGGTGGGGTCGAGGACGAGCTTGCCGGTGGTGCGGCGGGCGAGCAGGTCCTGGTGCGCCTCGCGGACGGCGGACAGCGGGTAGCGCCCACCGGCCACCGGCTTCAGCAACCCCTCGGCGACCAGGGGCAGCAGCTCGCCGACGGCGTCGTCCAGCATCTGCGGGCGGGTGAAGCAGTGCGCCAGCCAGAACCCGACGACCGCGCGGCTGCGCTGCAGCAGGGCACCCGGGGGAACGGGTTTCGTCTCCTGGCGCGCCGCCATGCCGTAGGTGACGAGCCGGCCGAAGGGGGCCAGCGCGGAGAGCGAGCCGCTGAAGACGTTGCCGCCGGTCATCTCGAGGACGACGTCGACGGGGCTGCCGCCGTTGGCCTCGCGCAGCGCCGCGGTGAACGTCTTCGGATCGTCGTCGGCGAGGGCGGGGTCGACGGTGGCGTCGGCACCGAGCTCCTCGGCGAGCCCCCGCTTCTCCGCGCTGGAGGCCGTGGCGATCACCCGGCCGGCGCCCCAGCGCTTGGCCAGCTGGACGGCGAGCGAGCCGACCCCGCCGGCCCCGGCGATCACCACCACCGATTCGCCCTCGGCCAGGTGAGCGCTGGTGCGCAGGAGGTGCCAGGCGGTGGCGCCCTGCAGGACGACGGCCAGCGCCTGCTCATCGGTGACCCCGTCGGGCACCGGCCAGGTCATCCGCGGGTGCGCCGCCACCCGCTCGGCGTAGCCACCCGAGGCCAGCAGGCCGACCACCCGCGGGCCGCCGTCCACCGGTGTGCCGACGAACTCCGCGCCGGGGATCTGCGGCAACTGCTGCGGCGCGAGATAGCTGTCCTCGGTCTGATGGGTGTCGGCGAAGTTCACGCCGGCCGTGGACACGTCGTAGAGCTTCTGCCCGGGGCCGGCCTCCGGCTCCGGGATGTCGACGACGTCCAGGACCTCGGGACCGCCGAAGCGGGTGATCTGCACGGCACGCATGCAGGCGAGGCTAGGGCCTCACGGAGAAAGCCAGGCACCTCGGGCGCAACGCGTTGAGGTCGGCCGAGTCATCGGGAGCTGGGGTGGTCCCAGTCGACTCCCTGTCAACCGCTCAGGGTGGCGGCCGAGCGTTTGGTCCTCTGCTGGCCTCCTGACGGACAGACCACTCGGGCGATCCGGTGTCCGAGCCGCAACCCGGTGGCTGCCCCACGGCTCGATCGAGAGTCGCCGGACTCGCCTCGGGGCCTCACGGGCCCCAGTCCTGAGGGACGAGCGCGACGGCGGTAGAAAGTCGGCCGGGCTGTTGGGGCGAGAACCTCGCGCTTTCAGCCATAGACGTCGGAGCGGTGCGAGATGCGCACGACTCTGACGAGGACCTCGTCGTCGAGGATCGAGTAGATCACCCGGTACTGGCCCCTGCGTGCGGACCAGTAGCCCTCGAGTTCGAAGCGCAGCGGCCTGCCGACGCGGTACGGGTCCGTGGCGAGCGGCCCGTACAGGAAGTCGACGACCGCCACGGCCACCGGCTCGGGCAGGTCGCGCTCGATGGCCCGCTTGGCCGCTGCGGAGAGGACGACCGTGTAGGTGGGCGGATCGGTCACCGGCGGCGAGCGGCGAGGGCGGCTCGCACGTCGGCTTCGTCGTAGACCTCGCCGGCGACCATCTCCTCCTCCGCCTGCCTGATCTCCGCGCCGGCTCGGGGATCGGACAGGATCGCCAATGTCTCCATCAGGGACTCGTAGTCCTCGACGGCGAGGATGACGGCGACCGGGCTGCCGTTCTTCGTGACGGTGACGCGTTCGTGGGTGCCGGCGACCTCGTCGATCACCTGACTGAAGTGGGCCTTGACGGCTGCCAAAGACTGAACCGACATGACCTTAATTCTGGTCAACGAGCCAGCTCCGGTCAAGCAATTCGACGGGAGACCTCCGGGCCACCCTGCGCGGGTGAAACCTGGCAGTGGGTGGGCAGACCACC
>JAICZD010000240.1 GCA_025933855.1 Modestobacter sp.
GACCGGAGCACCTCCACCAGCCGCCGTCGCGAGGAGACGGCCAGCGCCGTCTCCCGCGGGGCGTCGGGCCAGGCATCCACCGGCATGGTCACCACGGTCACCCGCAACTGACGTCGGCGGACTTCCCCCGCTCGGCGTCGCTTCCGCCCCGGACACCGGAGCCGGGCCGCGGAGCCGGGCGACCGGGTGGCAGACCGACCCCCAGCCGGTCGAGTCCTCGCATTCGGGCAGGATGGCACGGCCGGCCGTCGTCCGCCCGCAGGACGCTGCGCCCGCAGCCGCTCCGGCACCGGTCAGGCGTGCGCGAGGCCGTCCGCGACCAGCGGGCTCACCGGGTCGCCGGTGGTGCCGGCCTCCCAGCGGTCGATGGCGTCCCAGTCGCTGCCGTCCAGGACGGCCAGAGCCGCGGGGAACAGGCCGAAGTCCTCCTTGTACATGTGCTCGTCGAGCTCGGCGAGGATGGCCAGCACACCCGTCCGCCACGCGCCGGGATCGGCGGGACCGGTCGCCGTCCCGACCGGCTCGGCCAGGTCGTCGACCGCGTCGTAGAGCCCGGCGTGCTCGCCCGCCAGCAGCCGCACGTGGTCGGTGAGGCTCTCGTCGCGGCCCAGCATCGGGAACAGCGTCGACTCCTCCTTCCACACGTGCGGGCCGAGAACGGCAAGCATGTCGTCGAACCGCTGCCGCGCCGTGCCGTCGTCCCCGTGGGCCAGGGCTCGCTGGACCAGCCCGCTGAGCTCACGGAGGCGGTCGTGCTCGGCCATCAGCCGGGCCACGGGGGTCAGCTCACGGCAGCCGCAGTGATCGCACATCTGGTTCTCCTCGGTGGAGCGGTGGGGTGCGGCTGGACATCGGTTGTCCTATGGCCGGCGGCTGCTGCTGAACGGCTGAGCCGACGACCGGTCAGTGCACGCGGCCCTCGAGCAGGCAGGTGGAGCCGGCAACCCGCGTCCGGACGTCGTCGACGTGCGAGCGGACCTCGAGGAGCACGTCGCTCTCCCCGTGCGGGAGCGCCACCGACACCGGCCGGTGCGGGCGCAGGGCGGGGTGGTCGAACACCGTCCGGGTCAGCTGGCTGCGCAGTTCCCGGGGAAGGCGCTCCTCCAGCCAGAAGGCCAGCCGCACCGAGGCGTCGTCCTCCTGCACCTCCGCGTGGGCCACCGGGCCCTTGCCGCGCAACGCGGTCACCCCGTGGTCGTCCTGTTCCAGCCACCAGTCCTGGACCGCTGCGTGCGGTGTGCTCGTGGGAGCCATGACGCCTCCTGTTCCCGTTCCGGATCGGTCATGGCCCAGCCTCGTCCCGCGGCCGGGGGTCCCGCTGCGGCCGGTGGTCACCCGGACGAGGGACCAACGTCCCGTTCCCCGGAGCGGGGAAGCGGACTACGGTCCGCCGGTCCGCTGCTCGCCCGGGCGGTGGTCGTCGGCCTAGGCTCTGGCCGCGGCTGTGGCGACGGCTGTGGCGACGGGCCGGCCGACCGGTGCGGCCCCCGCGGCGGCAGGACGGAGGAACAGGTGGGCAGCGACGGTCAGGAGCCGGCGATCCGGGTCTTCCTCCTCGACGACCACGAGATCGTCCGGCGCGGGGTCGCCGACGTGCTGGAGACCGACCCGGGGATCACCGTCGTCGGGGAGGCGAAGAACGCCGCCGAGGCCCTGGCCCGGGTGCCGGCGCTCCGCCCGGACGTCGCCGTCCTCGACGTGCGGCTGCCCGACGGGGACGGCGTCTCGGTGTGCCGCGAGCTGCGCTCCGCCATGCCGGACCTGAAGGTGATCATGCTGACGAGCTTCAGCGACGACGAGGCGCTGTTCGAGGCGATCATGGCCGGGGCGTCGGGCTACCTGCTGAAGCAGATCCTCGGTCAGGACCTGGTGTCGGCGGTGCGCGCGGTGGCCGCCGGAGGGTCCCTGCTGGACGCGAGCGCGACCGCCGCCGTCCTCGCCCGGCTGCGGCGCGCCGCGGAACCGGCGGGCCCGCTGGCGAAGCTCAGCGAGCAGGAGCGGACCGTGCTGCTGCTGATCGGGGAGGGCCTGACCAACCGGCAGATCGGCGAGCGGATGTTCCTGGCCGAGAAGACGATCAAGAACTACGTGTCGCACCTGCTGGCCAAGCTCGGCCTGGAGCGGCGGACCCAGGCGGCGATCCTCGCCACCGAGCTGCGGGGTTCGGGAACCTCCGGCTGACCTCCGCACCGCCGGCCGGCGACCGGGCGGTGCGCAGAGCCGGGCGTCACACCGGTGAGGTCACCGCTCCGGCCGGCGCGTGCGCCGCGGCCCCGGCAGCCATGTTCGGGCGGCGGCTCACCCGCCGCCCGCGGACCAGCCGGATGGGGATGGCGATGTAGCAGTACCGGTCCGCCGGCGCCCACGGTCGCGCGCCCAGGGCGTCCAGACCGGCGACCTCGGCGGGGTCGGCGATGACCCGCGACGGGCCGACCACGGTCACGTTCCAGCCGGTGTGGTCGACGGGGTCGAACTCGTCCACCTCGAACGCCACGACGGCGCCCCGGCTGGCCGCCGCCACCTTGCTGCCGAACCGGGTCGGGATGAGGATCCGCCCGCCGTCGACGAGGAAGGACACCGGCTGGATGGCCGGCAGTGCTCCCTCGGTGAAGGCCAGCCGGCCGATGACGGCCGTGCGCAGCAGCCGCAGGCACTCGTCCTCGCCGAGGACCTCCAGGAACTGCTCGTCGTCCGCGCCGTGCACGGTGCCTCCTCGGGTGCTGCGGAACGGGCGCTGCTCGGCGTGCACGTCGGCCCGGTTCGTCCTGTCCATGCATCGTGCATCGGGGTGCCGGGCACCGACCGGGGCCCTTGGTCCCGAGCCGGGCGGACCCTGGACCCCTCCTCGTCGCGGCTGCCGGTGCACGCCGAGTCCGCTCCCGGTCACGCCGGGGACGGCGCCGGCTGCGCGTGCTGGCCGGGGACGACGGTGCTCAGCTGCCCGGCGATCTCCTCGGCCCAGGCCCGGACGACGTCCCAGTCGCGGAAGTCCCCGACCGGGGCCCGCATCGCGGTGACCATCGCGCGTTCCCCGATGCTCAGCCGCGCCTTGTCGATCCGGCCGGGGAAGACCCGGTGCCCGCGGGCGCCCACCATCCGGGACATCGGGCCGGCGTCGTGCGGCTCGTCCGGCGGAAAGGGCGGCTCGCCGATCGGTCCGCTGCTGAACAGCCACACCGGCCGCCGGCGCAGCTCGGCGCTGTGCTCGGTGACGTAGTGCCGGGCCGGCTCCAGCCACCGGCCGACGTAGACGGCGCTGCCCAGGACGACGGCGTCGTAGCCGGTGGGGTCCGGCAGCTGCTCCAGGTGCACCGCACGGGCGGTGACGCCGCTGGCCCGCCCGGCCGCGGACTCCTGCAGGAAGCCGGCGAGCGCGGCGGCGATCTCGTGCGTCGACCCGTGTTTGCTGGCCGCGGCCACCAGGATCCGCGGCGATCGGCTAGCGGTCATCGTGCACTCCCATCACTCTTCGTGCTCCTCGACCGGTGTGGCCCGGCGATGTGTCGTCCCCGTTCCCCGGCGACCTCACGGTCCCGCGGCAGGGCGGGGCGGGGCAGGGCAGCAGGGCCCGGACCGGCAGGGACCACCGGCCCTCGTGCGGGTCGACCGGTGCGGAAAGCTGATTGCCGGACGGCGGGCGTGGGCACCTGCCGCCGCAGGGCTGCCCGGCACCACATCCAGGCGACTCGCGGACGACGTCACGGCGGCACCGACGACGAGGGAGGCACCGTGCTCGATGCACAGCAGTGGGCTCAGGTGGTCGAGGCGGCCGTCCGGGCGCCGTCGATCCACAACACCCAGCCGTGGCTGTTCCGCGGCGCCGCGGACCGGCTGGAGGTCCGCTACGACCCGGAGCGGGCGCTGCCGGTGCTCGACCCCACGCACCGCCAGCAGGTGATCAGTTGCGGCGTCGCCGTGGAGTTCGCGGTGGTCGCGCTGCGGGCCGCCGGGTACGCGGCGGAGGTGGACGTCGTCCCGGTGCCCGAGCGCCCCGACCACCTGGCCACCGTGCGGGTGACCGGACGGCGCGCGCCCGCGGAGGAGGACGCCGCGCTGGCCGCGGCGATCGCCGCCCGGCACACCGAGCGGGCCGCCTTCGAGGACCGTGCCGTGCCGGCCGAGCTGATCGACCAACTGCAGGCCGACGCCGGCGTCCACGGGGTCTGGCTGCAGACCGTGAGCCGGACCGATGCCGAGCTCGTGGCGGTCGCGCTGCTCAACCGGGCCGAGGAGGCCGAGCAGCGCGACCCGGCGTACCGGCAGGAGCTGGAGCAGTGGCTGCGCGCCGATGCCACCGCCCCGGACGGCATCCCGGTGGACGCCGTACCGGAGGAGGACCCCGCCACCCGCCCCTCGAACTGGCTGCTCCGCGACTTCCTCGTCGGCCAGCGGACGCCGGAGCACCGTGCGGTCCCCGACGACGACGCGCCGCCGCCGGCGGTGGAACGTCCGACGGTGCTGATCCTGGGCACCATGGGGGACGACCGGGCGGCCTGGGTGCAGGCGGGCCGGGCGCTCGGCCGGGTGCTGCTGCGGGCGACGGCGGCCGGACTCGTCGCCTCTCCGCTGACCCAGGCGCTGGACTGGCCGGCGACCCGGGCCCGGATGCGGGTCCAGCTGTCCCTGGTCGGGC
>JAICZD010000062.1 GCA_025933855.1 Modestobacter sp.
GGTTCTGCAGCACCAGCAACTCCCCCAGCCGGCCCAGCAGCTGCGGACCGAACAGAGGCTTGAGGTCCTCCGCGGCCAGGGCGTCCAGGGCCGATTGCACCTCGCCCATCGGACACCTCCCCAGCAACTCGAACTGATGTTCGAAGTCTATCGGGAAGCGGACTCCACCGCAAGACGAAAGCCCAGCTCAAAGGCGGTATTACTGGGCCGTCCGCTGCTGATCGGGGTGGGGATTGACTCCGCACGCCGGACGTCGAGGCGACCCGGTCAACCGGCCGCGCCCGGCCCGGCGAGCAGCCCACGCTCGACCGCCACCATGACCGCCCGGGTGCGGTCGTCGACACCCAGCTTGGCGAACACCCGCAGCAGATGGGTCTTCACCGTCGCCTCGCCGATGAACAGCTCGCGGCCGATCTCGGCGTTGGTGAGCCCGCGGGCCACTCCGGCCAGCACCTGCAGCTCCCGCGCGGTCGGCGCGTCGATCGCCGGTGCCCGCATCCGCGACACCAGCCGGGCGGCCACCGGCGGCGCGAGCACCGTCTCCCCCCGGGCGGCGGCGCGGACTGCGTCGGCGAGCTGGGGCAGCGGGGTGTCCTTGAGCAGGTAGCCGGTCGCGCCGGCCTCCACGGCCCGGACGATGTCGGCGTCCGTGTCGTAGGTGGTCAGCACCAGCACCCGAACTGCGGGGTGCGCCGCCAGGATGCGGCCGGTGGCGGTCACGCCGTCCATCCGGGGCATCCGCAGGTCCATCAGGACGACGTCCGGCTGGTGCTCGGCGACCCCGGCCAGCGCCGCCAGCCCGTCGCCGGCCTCGCCGACCACGTCGATGTCCGGTTGGGCGGCCAGCCAGCCGACCACTCCCCCGCGCACGACGGGATGGTCGTCGACGACCAGGACCCGAACCGTCGGAGTGGCGCCGGTCATCGCGCCGGCACCCGCACGGTCACCCGGGTCCCCTGCCCCGGCGCCGACGCGACGTCCACGGCTCCGCCCACCTGCTCGGCCCGGTTGCGCAGCCC
This sequence comes from Modestobacter sp., assembly GCA_025933855.1. Classification (GTDB taxonomy): domain Bacteria; phylum Actinomycetota; class Actinomycetes; order Mycobacteriales; family Geodermatophilaceae; genus Modestobacter. The sequence continues at coordinate 1,020 of JAICZD010000062.1, forward strand.
GGCCAGCCCCACGCCGTCGGCCGCCGCCGGGTCGAAGCCCACCCCGTCGTCCTCGACGTGCACCGAGACCTGCGCCGACTCGCCCGCCCCCACGCGGGCCAGCCGCAGCACCACCGCGCTGGCCGACGCGTGCCGGCGCACGTTGGCCAGCGCCTCCTGCGCGCCGCGCAGCAGCACGATCTCCTCGGCGCGCGACAGCCCGGGGTCGCCCGGGCCGAGCGCGGCCACGTCGACCCGGGTGGCGATGCCGGTCTCCCGGCCGAACCGGTCGGCCAGCCGCCCGAGCGCGTCCACCAGGGTCGCGGCGTCCAGGGCCACCGGGGCGAGCGCGCCCACCATCGCCCGGGCCTCGGCGAGGTTCTCCCGGGCGACCTCCTCGATCAGCGCCACCCGTTCCGCCGCCGCCTCCGGGTCGCCCGGCAGCTGGGCCGCCACGGTCTGGGCGAGGACGACGATGCTGGTGTAGCCCTGCGCCAGGGTGTCGTGCACCTCGCGGGCCATCCGTTCGCGCTCGGCCAGCACGCCCTGCTCGCGGTGCGCGGCCGCCAGCTCCGCGCGGGTGCGCTCCAGCTCGCGGATCAGGCCGGCCCGCTGCCGGCTCTGGTCCAGCACCCGGGTGACCCACAGCCCCATCGCGACGCTGAACAGCACGCCCACGAGCGTCTGGCCGGGCCCGGACAGCGGCTCGCTGCCCTGCGTCCAGTGGAACAGCGGCCCACCGACGCCGGCCACGCCCAGCGCGAGGGTCCACAGCAGGCCGGCGCGCACCGAACCGACCATGAACCACACCGAGGTGAAGGCCAGGAACATCACGAACAGCAACTCGGGGAACACCCAGGCGAGCACGGCCACCACGGCCACCAGCACGGCCAGGTAGACCGTCGACCGCTGGTGGTCGCGGGCGGCCAGCGCCCCGGCGCCGACCGCTGCGTAGGCCACCACGAGAACGGCGAGCGCCGCCAGCAGCAGCACCCGGGACCCGCCGTCCGTACTCGTCAGGGTGTCGACGACCGCGACCGTCACCAGCACGACGAACACCGAGTGCAGCACCAGGACGGTGATCCGCCAGCCGCGCTCCGACAGCGGCGGTCCGCCGGCGTACCCGGCCGGAGCGGGGACGACGGCGGGCCGCCGGCGACCGAGGGTCATCCCTCGCTCCGGCGCCAGCGGAACGTGCGCACGCACACCACGGTCCCGATGATCACCCATGCCACCAGCACCAGGACAGTGCGGCCGTGCTCCCATCCCCCCGCGACCTCGACGGCGCCGGCCCGGTCGGGCAGGAGGGCTGAGCGCATCCCCTGGTTGAGCCACTTGAGCGGGAACAGCGCGGCGATCTGCTGCATCCAGCCGGGGGTCTCGTTCGGGGCGAAGAACACCCCGGAGAAGAACTGCAGCACGATCGCGAACGCGGAGATCCCGGTGGCCACCGACGTCGCGCTGCCCGGCAGCGCCGAGACGGCGATGCCCAGCACGGTGCCGGCCAGCGCACCGAGCGCGGCCACCCAGCCGAAGGTCAGCCAGTGCCCGAGGTCGGCCGGCAGCGGGACGTCGAAGCCGAAGTGCGCGACTGGGAACAGCAGGGCCAGCTGCGCCGCCGTGGTGACCAGCACCTGCCCGGCCTTGCCCGCGAAGTAGGCCACCGGCGGGGTGCCCAGCAGCTGCAGCCGCTCCAGCTGGCCGGTCTCCCGCTCGGCCGCGATCGCCGTCCCCAGGGCCTGGAAGCTGGTGAGCATGATGCCGGTGGCCGCGATCCCGGCCAGGAAGTACTGCGGGAACGGGATGCCGCCGGGCCGCTCGTCGCCGCCCAGCACCGATCCGAAGATCACCATCATCACGACGGGATAGGCGAAGGAGAAGGCCACCTGCTGCTTCTCGCGGGCGAACAGCCGCAGCTCGAGCCCGATCCGGGCGAGAGCGATGCGCAGGGTCGTCGGCGGGGCGGGGCGGTCGGTCAGGACGGCGGTCATCGCGGTTCTCCTCCAGGGGTGGCGCCGACGAGCTGGAGGTAGACGTCCTCCAGGCCGGGGCGGGTGACGGTCAGGCCGGGCACCTCGTGCGGGGTGGTGGCGAGCAGGTCGCGCAGGACGGCGGCGGGCGCCTCCGTGCGCACCGAGCGCCGCTCCCCCGCCTCGGTCCAGCCGACGGTGACGACCCGGCGCAGGTCGGCGCCGAGCTCGGCGGGCGGGGCCACCTCGACCAGCCGTCCGCCGGAGACCACCCCGACCCGGTCGGCCAGCTCGGCCGCCTCGTCGAGGTAGTGGGTGGTGAGCAGGATCGTGGTGCCCGCGTCCCGCAGGTCACCGATCAGCTCCCAGAAGCGGCGGCGGGCGACCGGGTCGAGCCCGGTCGTCGGCTCGTCCAGGAAGACCAGGTCGGGGCGGCCCTGCACGCCGAGGGCCACCGCCAGCCGGCGGCGCTGGCCGCCGGACAGCCGGGCCACCCGGCTGCCCGCCTGCTCGGTCAGCCCCACCGCGGCCAGCAGGTCGGCGGTCGGCCGCGGGGTGGCGGTGTAGGCGGCGAAGTGATCGAGGGTCTCCCGGACGCTGAGCGCCTGCCCGGCCGGTTCGCCCTGGCTCACCACGCCGAGCCGCGCCCGCCACGCCCGGCCGCCGCGGGCCGGGTCCTCCCCCAGCACGGTGACGTCCCCGCCGTCGCGGGACCGGACGCCCTCGAGCACCTCGATCGTCGTCGTCTTGCCGGCGCCGTTGGGCCCGAGCAGCGCGAAGCACTCGCCGCGCCGCACCTCGAGGTCCAGCCCGTCGAGGACCGCCCGGCCCCCGTACCGCTTCACCAGCCCGCGCACCGCGATGGCCGGCGTTCCGCCGTCGCGCACCCCGCCGGGCGGGGGCGCCATCTGTGTCGTCGTCATGCGTCGAGCCTGTCGCCGTCGCAGCGCGTGCGGGACCGCCGTCCCGTGGGTCCGCCGTCCACCGGTCGGTGGACGCGCGCCGTCCACCGCCATGTCCGGAAATCGCCAGTCACCGCCGAACGGCGCTGCCATCCTGGGTGCATGCAGCAGACCGTGGACGTCGAGCGCCGCTACCGGGCGGTGGCCAGCCGGGACGCCCGCTTCGACGGCTGGTTCGTCACCGGGGTGCACACCACCGGCATCTACTGCCGGCCGTCCTGCCCGGCGCGGACGCCGCTGCCGCACAACGTCTCCTTCTTCCCCACCGCCGCCGGCGCGCAGGCGGCCGGGTTCCGCGCCTGCCGGCGCTGCCGTCCCGACGCCGTGCCCGGCTCACCGGAGTGGGACGTCCGGGCCGACGTCGTCGCCCGGGCGATGCGGCTGATCGCCGACGGCGAGGTCGAGCGCAGCGGCGTGCCCGGCCTGGCCGCGCGGCTGGGCTACTCCGAGCGTCAGCTGCACCGGTTGCTGGTCGGCGAGCTGGGGGTGGGGGCGCTCGCGCTGGCCCGTGCCCAGCGCGCGCAGACCGCGCGGCTGCTCATCGAGACCACCTCGCTGTCGATGGCCGACGTCGCCTTCGCCGCCGGTTTCGCCAGCATCCGGCAGTTCAACGAGACGGTGCAGGCGGTGTTCGCCACGACGCCGTCCGGGCTGCGCCCCACCCGGCTGCGGGCCGACGCCGGCAGCCCCGGCTGGCTGACCCTGCGGCTGGCCGCCCGCGCGCCGTTCGCCGCGGACGAGGTGCTGCTCTTCCTCGGCGCGCACGCCACCCCCGGTCTGGAGGAGTGGGACGGGACGACGTTCTCCCGGGTGCTGGACCTGCCGCACGGGCCGGCGGTGGTGCGGCTGTCCCCGGCGACCGGTGCGGCGGTCACCGCCCGGCTGCAGCTGACCGAGGTCCGCGACCTGGGGACGGCGGTCGCCCGCTGCCGCCGGCTGCTGGACCTCGACGCCGACCCGGTGGCCGTGGACGAGGTGCTCGGCGCCGATCCCGCCCTGGCGCGCCTGGTCGCCACGGCACCGGGTCGCCGGGTGCCCACCTCGCCGGACGCCGCGGAGATGGCCGTGCGCGCCGTCCTCGGCCAGCAGGTGTCGGTGGCCGGCGCGCGCACGCTGACCGCCCGGCTGGTCACCGCGGCCGGGCAGCCGCTGCCGGAGCCGGTCGGCAGCCTCACGCACGCCTTTCCGCGCGCCGCCGCGCTCGTCGACGCCGACCTGAGCGCCGTGGGGCTGACCGGCGCCCGGCAGCGCACGGTGCGCGCGCTGGCCGAGGCGCTGGCCGACGGCTCGGTCGCGCTCGGGCCCGGCGCCGACCGCGAGGAAGCCGCCCGCACCCTGCTGCAGGTCCCGGGGATAGGCCCCTGGACCGCCGCGCTGGTGTCGATGCGCGGCCTCGCCGATCCCGACGTCTGGTTGCCCGGGGACCTTGCGCTGCGCCGCAGCCTGAGGACCCTGGAGAGCTCCGACGCCGAGGCCGCCGCCCGGTGGCGGCCGTGGCGGTCCTACGCCGCCATGCACCTGTGGGCGCTGGCCGTCCCCGACCTGTTCACCCGCCGTCCGCCTCTCGATGGGAGCGCCCCATGAACCACCCGCCCGCCCACTTCGCCACCGTCGCCACCCCGCCCGGCCCGTTCACCGTGGTCGTCTGCCGGTCGCACGGCAGCGACGTGGTCCTGGCCAGCGGCTGGACCGACGACGTCAGCGAGCTGCTGCCGGTCGTGCACCGGTCGCTGCGCCCGACCTGGGTGGAGCGGGCCGACGACCTCCCCGTCCTGGCGGCCGTCGCGGCCTACTGCGAAGGAGACGTCACGGCCATCGATGCGGTGCCGGTGCTGCAGCGGTCCGGCCCCTTCCTGGAGGAGGCCTGGGAGGTGCTGCGCACGGTGCCGCCGGGGCAGCCGGAGACCTACTCGGCCTTCGCGGCGCGCTGCGGACGGCCGGCGGCGGTCCGCGCTGCCGCGGGCGCCTGCTCGCGCAACGCGGCGGCGCTGTTCGTGCCGTGTCACCGGGTGCTGGCCACCGGCGGCGGGCTGGGCGGCTTCCGCTGGGGGACGACGGTCAAGCGCTGGCTGCTGGACCACGAGGCCGAGCACGCCACCGAGCACGTCGCCGCGCCGGCGGGTGCACCTGAGCTGCGGCTGGTCCGAGAGCCCGTGCCCAGCGGCATCTGACCCCCTGCCCGGGCGAGCCGTCGCGGAACTGTCGGAGGGCTCGGGCACCCTGCCGGACATGGACGCCGCTTCCCTGCTCCTCGGGCTCCTGGTCGGCGCGCTGCTGGCCACCGCCGTCACGCTCGGGGTGGTCGCGCTGCGCGGCCGGGCCGGGCCGGCGCCCGACGCCCTGGAGCCGGTGCACGAGTCGCTGGACCACCTGCACCGGCTGCTGGCCGGGATCGAGCGCGACCGCGCCACCGCGCACGGCGAGCTGCGGGAGCAGGTCGGCACCATCGGGCAGACCTCGGCCCTGTTGCGGCAGGAGACCGCGGCGCTGGTGACCGCGCTGCGCACGCCGCACGTGCGTGGCCGGTGGGGCGAGCTGCAGCTGCGCCGGGTGGTCGAGGTGGCCGGCCTGCTCGAGCACTGCGACTTCGTCGAGCAGCCGTCCGGCACCACCGAGGACGGCGCCCGGGTCCGTCCCGACCTCGTGGTGACCCTCGCCGACGGGCGGCAGGTCATCGTCGACGCCAAGGTGCCGTTCACCGGATACATCGAGGCGGTGCAGGCCACCGACCAGGCGGTGCGCGCCCAGCGGGTCGCCGACCACGCCCGGCAGCTGCGCACCCACGTCGACGCGCTCGCCGCCCGGCGCTACCCCACCGCGTTCGGCTCGGCCGCACCGTTCACCGTGCTCTTCGTGCCCTCCGACGGTTTCCTCACCACCGCCCTGGAGGCCGAGCCGGGCCTGCTGGAGCACGGCTTCGCCCGGGACGTCGTGGTCGCGACGCCGAGCACCCTGCTCGCGCTGCTGCGCACCGTGGCCTACTCCTGGCGGCAGGAGCGGCTGGCCCAGGACGCCGCCGCCGTGCTGGAGGCCGGCCGAACGGTGCACACCCGCCTGAGCACCATGTCCGGGCACCTCAGCCGGCTGGGGTCGGCGCTCACCTCCACCCTGACCCGCTACAACGAGACGGTGGGCTCCTACGAGAACTCGGTGCTCGTCGCGGCCCGGCGGTTCGACGACCTGGGCGTGGCGGAGGCGCCGGTTCCTGCCCCGCGGCCGGTGGAGGGCGCGGTGCGCAGCCTGCGGTCGGTGCCCGACGAGCCGGTGCCCGCCCAGATCGTGGGGCGCGACGGGACCACCGGCTGACCCTGCAGACCGCTTCCACGCCCCAGCAACCTCAGTGATCCACCTCCGCCACAGGGGTGTGTACGGCGCGGCGGAACACTGCAGAAGTGGGCCGCCACTCAGTGCAACCTCCAGGTTTCGGTGAGATGGGACCGTTACCGTGGCGCGATCGGTGGCGCCCCAACGCCGCCTACCGGCGACGAGGAGGTGCACCATCGCTCCGAGCAGTGCTGTCCAGGCAAGGCGGGAGGACGCTGTGCGCGCAGGGCGCAGCAGTGCCGGTGCGGCGGCCGGCCGCGGATACCCGTCCCCCCGCGCGGGCGGCGTCGCGTCCCGCGGTCGCACCACCGACCGGGACGGAGTGGCCGGGGGAACCCGCACCGCGTCGTCCGCCAAGCCGGAGAAGCGCGGTCGGTCGCACGGCGCCCGCCGTCCCCCGGCGCCCGGCGCCGGCGCGGCCGACGAAGAGTCGGCCACCCGCTCGGCCTCCCGGCAGGAGCCCGGGCCCTCGGGTCGGCAGGTGCGCGGGGCGATCGCCGTCCTCGGCATGTTCGTGCTGACCCTGCTGGCCGCGGCCGCCGATTCCTACATCGGCGTGGGCCTCGGCCTGATCACCCTGGTGGCGCTGATCCTGGCCTCGGGGATCGCCGCGCTCGTGGTGCGCCGCAGCGACCTGATGAGCGTGGTCATCGCTCCGCCGCTGGTCTTCGTCGGCGTCGCGGTGGTGAACATGGCGCTCGCGCCGTCGGCCAGCGTGAGCCTGCCCACCTTGGCCACGCTGCTCATCCGCGGCTTCCCGGCCATGTGCTTCGGCGTCGCCGCCACCATCGTGGTCGCGGTGGCACGGAAGATCGCCCACCGCTGACCGGCCCGGGCCGGTGCGGCCCTCGACTGCTGGGTCAGCCGGGGTCGACCGCGAGCGCGGACCGCCGGGGCTTGAGCTCGTGCGGCAGGGCGAAGACCAGGCGTTCCTCGGCGGCCTTGACCGTCTCCACGTCCGGGTAGCCGCGCTCGGCCAGCCGGTCGAGCACCTCCGAGACCAGGATCTCCGGCACCGAGGCGCCGCTGGTCACCCCCACCGTGCCGACCCCGGCCAGCCATGATTCGTCGATCTCGCTGGCGAAGTCGACCAGGTGGGCGTCCCGCGCGCCGGCCTCGAGAGCGACCTCGACGAGCCGGACGGAGTTCGACGAGTTGGTCGACCCGACCACCAGCACCAGGTCGCACTCACCGGCCATCTGCTTGACGGCCTGCTGGCGGTTCTGGGTGGCGTAGCAGATGTCGTCGCTGGGCGGGCTCTGCAGCCCGGGGAACCGGTTCTTCAACGAGTCCACCGTGGCCAGGGTCTCGTCGACCGACAGGGTGGTCTGCGACAGCCAGACGACCTTCTCCGGGTCGCGGACCTGCACGCCGGCGATGTCCTCGGCGCCGTCCACGAGCTGGATGTGCTCGGGCGCCTCGCCGGCGGTGCCCTCCACCTCCTCGTGTCCCCGGTGGCCGATCAGCAGGATGTCGTAGTCGTCCTTGGCGAAGCGCTTGGCCTCCATGTGCACCTTGCTGACCAGCGGGCAGGTGGCGTCGATGGTCCGCAGCGACCGCTCCTGCGCCTGCTCCCGGACGGCGGGTGACACCCCGTGCGCGCTGAACACGACGACCGCCCCCTCGGGCACCTCGTCGGTCTCGTCCACGAAGACCGCACCCTTGCGCTCGAGGGTCGCGACGACGTGCTTGTTGTGGACGATCTGCTTGCGGACGTACACCGGCGCGCCGTGGATCTCCAGCGCCCGCTCCACCGCGACCACCGCCCGGTCCACCCCGGCGCAGTATCCCCGGGGATCGGCGAGCAGGACGCGTCCGCGCGGTTCAGCCATGCCACCATGGTAGTCAACGGACTCAGCTGCCCCCGCTGCTCGCAGGCCGGCAGCAGGGCCCCGGCGGGCGGGCCGATGCCCGTCCGGGGGACGTGGGCCCGGGTCGGGCTGCCGGTGATCGATTCGTGGGGCACGCTGGGCACATGGCTCGAGAGATTCCCGAGGCCGTCCGTGCTGCGGCCGGACTGGCCGCCACCGTGCTGGACGAGACCCGCAGGCTGCCCCGGACGATCACCGGACTGCCGGTGCGGCTGATCGGCCTGGCGATGCAGACCTCGCTGAAGTTGCAGCAGCAGTACTCCGGCCTGGTGGCCCGGGGCGACGAGCTCTTCACCGGGCTGCGCGGCTGCGCCGAGCCCGGCCTGGCCACCTTCGACGAGGACGTGGCGCCCGCTCCGGCGACCGGTGACCGGCCCGCGCCGCGCAGCTCGGCCTTCGACCGGGTCGTCGAGATGGTCGAGGACCCCGCCGACGACCTCACCGTCGAGCTCAGCGAGGAGATCGTCGACCTCGCGGAGGAGACGGGTGACGACGAGGTCATCGACGCGGTGACCGAGGCCGCCATCGGCAGGCTCCCCGACGACGGGTCGCTGTCCCTGGACACCCCGCTCGAGGAGACCCTGGAGGGCACGTCCCCCGGCGACACGGCCGGTACGGCGGGCGCCGACGGCGGTGTGGTCACCGGTGAGGTCGTCGCCGATCTGGACGTCGACCTGGACCTGGCCGAGAACGTCGACCTCGACCTCGATCTGGCCGTCGACCGGGACGTCGACCTGGACCAGGCGCTGGGTGACCAGCTCAGCGAGCGGGCCGAGGAGGCCCCGCTCGCCGACGTGCTGGCCTTCGAGCGGCTGGCCGGCGACAGCGAGCCCGGCATCGCCGACGCCGAGGTCGGCCGGCTGCCCGCCGACCCGCCCGCCGACGCGGTGACCGAGGCGGTGGACGAGCTGGCCGGCGAGGTGGACGCCGAGCTGGCCACCGAGCTGCCGGAGTCGGTGTCCGACGAGGTCGTCGACGACCTGGCCGCCGACACCGTGGCCACCGTGGCCGACGACGAGCTGGCCGCCGGGCAAGCCGGCACGGCAGCCGGCGGCACCGCACCGGCCGGCGACAGCACCGGTGCGGCGCCGGCGGGGTCGGTGTCCCTCGACGGGCTGACGCCGGACCGGGCACCCGACGACGTGGCCACCGTCGACGAGGCCACCCCGGACGTCGCGGCACTGGACGAGGCGGCCGCGGAGGTGGTCGACCTGGGTGCCGCCGAACCCGTGGTCGCCCAGCCGGACGTGGCCGGGGGCGACGTCCCGGCCGGCATCACCGGCGCCAACGTCGTCCAGGCCGAGACGGAGCAGGGCGACACGGAAGAGGCCGGCACGGACGCGGCAAGCCCGGCAGCGGAGGGCGGCGCCGGGACGGGGCCGACCGCACCGGTCGCGGGCTACGACGCCTTCAGCATCCCGACCCTGCGTGGCCGGCTGCGGAAGTTCGACGCCGACCAGGTCAGGGCCCTGCTGGAGTACGAGCAGGCCAACCAGGCACGTCCGCCGTACCTGACGATGCTGTCCAACCGGCTGGCGAAGCTGTCCGCGGAGGGCTGATCCCGGAGGGCTGACCCGGGGCACGCAGAGCATCCCCGGCACCTGGCAGTCTCGGGCGGGTGACCAGCCCGTCCTCCCCCGAGTCGCCGTGGCCGGTCCGCACCGTCGCCCGCAAGGTCGCCGAGTGGATCGGCCGGCTGGGCGAGGTGTGGGTGGAGGGCCAGGTGGCCCAGCTGTCCCGCCGGGGCAACGCGGCCACCGTGTTCCTGACCCTGCGCGACCCGGCGGCCGACCTGTCGGTGCCGGTCACCTGCCACCGGGACGTCGCCGACCGCCCGGGACTGGAGCTCACCGAGGGCGCCCGGGTCGTCGTCCGCGCCCGGCCCGACTACTACGTGGCCCGCGGCTCGTTCAGCCTGCGCGCCACCGAGATCCGGGCCGTCGGCCTCGGTGAGCTGCTCGCCCGGATCGAGCGGATCCGCCGGCTGCTGGCCGCCGAGGGCCTCTTCGACACCGCGCGCAAGCGCCCGCTGCCGTTCGCCCCCGCCGTCGTCGGGGTCATCACCGGACGCGACAGCGCCGCGGAGCGCGACGTCCTGGTCACCGCCCGGCGGCGCTGGCCGGCCGTGCGGTTCGCGATGCACCACTGCGCCGTCCAGGGACCCAACGCCGCCGCCGGCGTCATCGACGGGCTCCGACGGCTGGACGCCGACGCCGCCGTGGAGGTCATCGTCATCGCCCGCGGCGGTGGTTCGGTGGAGGACCTGCTGCCCTTCTCCGACGAGGGTCTCGTCCGGGCGATCGCGGCCACCCGCACCCCCGTGGTCACCGCCGTGGGCCACGAGACCGACACCACGCTGGTCGACCACGTCGCCGACGTCCGCGCCGCCACCCCCACCGACGCCGCCCACCGGGTGGTCCCGGAGATCGGCGAGCAGCGCCGGCTGGTCGACGGGCTCCGCGCCCGCGCCCGCGCGCTGGTCGCCGGCCGGCTGGAGCAGCAGGAGCGCTGGCTGGAGTCGGTCCGCACCCGGCCGGTGCTCGCCGAACCGCAGCGGCTGCTGGCCGGCCGCGCCGACGACGTGCTCGCGCTCCGCGGCCGGGCCACCCGTACCCTCACCCACCGCGTGGACGCCGCCGAGCGCGACCTCGAGCACGCCCGGGCGCGGGTCGCCGCGCTGTCCCCCGCGGCGACCCTGCAGCGCGGCTACGCGGTGGTGCAGCGTGCCGACGGTGCGCTGGTCCGCGACCCGGCCGAGGTGGCCGACGGCGAGCGGCTGCAGGTCCGGGTCGCCGGCGGCCGGCTGCCGGTCCGGGTGGACCGGACGACCAGCACGACCGGGACGCCGGCAGGGACGACCACCAGGACGTCGGCAGGAACCCCGAGCGGGACCGGGACGGGCACCGGCACCGCGACCGGGGAGGATGGCGCACCGTGACCGACACCCCGGGCCCGGAGACCGCGGCAGAACCCGCGCAGACCTACGAGCAGGCCCGTGAGGAGCTCGCCGACGTGGTGCGCCGGCTGGAGGCCGGTGGACTCACGCTGGAGGAGTCACTGACGCTGTGGGAGCGCGGCGAGGCGCTCGCCGAGCTCTGCCAGCACTGGCTGGACCGGGCCCGCGAGCGGCTCGCCGCTGCCCGGCCCACCGACTGACCGGGGTCGGCCCCTCCCGCCGGGCGGGTCACGCGTCCTTCCTCAGGGCGCCTGGTAGGGCCGGACGGCGCCGGCCAGGGTCTCCAGCTCCTGCTCCGACGCCGACCCGGTGACCAGCAAGGTCGCCGTCCCCTGGGTGCGGGTCAGCGCCGTCTCGCCGCGCTCGGTGGTCAGCCGCTGCCAGGCGGTGCCGCCGACCTGGGCGGTGCCGGCGGGTCTCGCGCCGTCCAGCACGTGGGTGAGCGGCTCGGCACCCGCGTCGTCGCTGATCACGTAGCCGGCGTACTCATGGCCCGGGGTGTACCAGCCGATCTGCAGGGTTACCGGGTCGCCCGGGCTCTCGGCCGCGCCGGCGTCGGTGCGCACGCTGGTCGGCTGCCAGCCGGGCCCCAGGTCCTGGGGCACGAGCAGCGGATAGCCGACGTGCTGCGCGGTCAGGAACAGCGACGAGTCGATCTCCACCGGGTGCACCGGGTCGTCGGGCTGGCGCAGCTGGGTCCACCAGACCATCCCCAGGATCAGCACGGTCAGCGGCAGCAGCGACCAGACCATGTTCCGGGCGGTGAACTTCAGCGCCCGCACCTCCGCCGGGGAGAGCCCCGGCTGCGCCGCGACCGGCGCGCCGCCCGGGGCCGTCCCCGGGCCGGCACCGGCGGAGTCGACGGCCGGGAGCTGCTCGTCGGGACGGGAACCGCGCGGGCCGGAAGGTGCCATGCCCCCTAGGATCGCAGCACAGCTCCCCCACTCCGTCGGCCAGCGTCGACCGGTGGTCGTCCGAGGAGGTCCGTTGTCCCTTCCCCTGCCCGATGGCCCGCTGCCGCACAGCAGCACGCCCGGTTCGCCCGGCGCGCGCGGCGACCGGCCCGCCCCCGACCGCAACCTGGCGATGGAACTCGTCCGGGTCACCGAGGCCGGTGCGATGGCGGCCGGCCTGTGGGTCGGCCGCGGAGACAAGAACGGCGGCGACGGCGCGGCGGTCGACGCGATGCGCTCGCTGATCAGCACCGTCAGCATGCGCGGCGTCGTGGTGATCGGGGAGGGGGAGAAGGACGAGGCCCCGATGCTGTTCAACGGCGAGGAGGTCGGTGACGGGACGGGCCCGGAGTGCGACGTCGCCGTCGACCCGGTGGACGGCACCACGCTGATGGCCAAGGGCATGCCGAACGCGATCGCGGTCATCGCGGTGGCCGAACGCGGTTCCATGTTCGACCCGTCCGCGGTGTTCTACATGGAGAAGATCGCGACCGGCCCGGAGGCA
>JAICZD010000195.1 GCA_025933855.1 Modestobacter sp.
AGCCGGTCGCCGACGCCGCCGGCGCCGCCCGGCTGGCCGGGGACGCCGGGGCGGTCGCCGGGTGGGTGGCCGAGGGCGAGTCGCTGGCCGAGCTCGCCCGGGCCGCCGCCGCCGACCGGGACCCGGCGCTGGGCCTGCCGGGTCCCGAGGCGCGGGCCTGGACGGCGCGGGTGGACGCCGAGTGCGCCCGGCTGCGCGGCACCCCGTCGCCGCAGCTGTGGCGGGCAGTGGTCGAGGAGTTCGGCTACGGGCACGTCTACGAGCAGGCCCGGGCCCGGCTGCGGCTGGCCGAGGCGCTGCTGGCCACCGACGACCGGGCCGGGGCGGCCACCGAGCTCCGCGCCGCGCACGAGGTCGCCGTCCGGCTGGGCGCCGCGCCCCTGCGCGGCGCGGTCGAGGCGCTGGGGCGGCGCGGGCGGCTGGGCGCCGAACTGACCGGAACCCGATCGGTCGAGCCCTCGGCGGTGCTGACCCCGCGGGAGGCGGAGGTGCTCGCGCTGGTCGCCCAGGGCCTGACCAACCGGCAGGTCGGGGCCCGGCTGTTCATCAGCGAGAAGACGGCCAGCGTGCACATGAGCAACATCCTGGCCAAGCTGTCGGCCGGGAGCCGCACGGAGGCGGTGGCCATCGCCGCCGCCCGCGGCCTGTTGTCATGACATCGCGATCCTGACGGATCGCAGTGTCACAACATCGTGCGGAGGCGTTCCCGGCGGGCCCGCAGCACGTCCACCGACGCGGACGCCGACGGCGGCCCGGGCACCGTCTGGCGCAGCTGGGTGTGCACCACCGCGTGCGGGGTCGAGGTCTTCGCCGACACCCGGCTGACCAGCCGGTTGATCTCCCGGCGCAGCTCGGCGGCATCGCGCCAGGAGCCGCCGGACTCGACCTCGGGCAGCTCCTCGACCAGGTGGCCGTCGTCGTCCTCGTCGTCGGAGTGCCGGGCATGGGCGATCCGTAGCCGCAGCTCCTCGTCGCGCTTGGCCAGCAGCTCGGCGGTCTGGGCCGGGGTGAGCAGCCCGGGGATGCCGAGGAACTCCTCCTCCTCGGCGCCCAGCGGTGTCATCGCCGCCGGGGTGCCCTCGCCGGTGTGCGCCGTCCCCCCGTGCAGCACGTGCGCGAACCGGGCGTCGGCCTCCAACGCCTCCCACTGCGGCAGCGCGCCCTCGCGCTCCTCCCGCGGCGGGACGTCGAGGTCCAGTGCGGCCAGGTCGTCGTCCTGGGCGGTCTTGGGCGGCGGCATCACGTGGTTGCGCTGTTCCTCCAGCGACGCGGCCAGCGTCAGCAGCGGCCGCACCGCGGGGAGGAACACCGTCGCGGACTCCTGCGGGTTGCGGGCCCGCACCACCCGGCCGACGGCCTGGGCGAAGAACAGCGGGGTCCGGTAGGAGGTCATCCAGGCCAGGACGGCGGCGCGCGGGATGTCGACCCCCTCGGAGACCATCCGCACGCAGACGGCGATCCGGGCCGACCCGGTGGCGAAGCGCTCGATCTTCTTCGACGCCTTGGGGTCGTCGGAGAGGATCAGCTCCGGGGCCTTGCCGGTCACCCGGCGGACGATCTTGGCGTAGGCGCGGGCGTCGTCCTGGTCGCTGGCGAGCACCAGCCCGGCCGCGTCGGGGACGCCGGTCTCGCGCAGGTGCGTGATCCGGTCGTCCATCGCCGCGATGACGTGTGGCACCCACTGGCCCTTGGGGTCCAGGGCGGTGCGCCAGGCCTGCATCTCCACCGACCGGGTGCCGGCTTCGCTCAGCGAGGCGGCCACCACCTCGCCGGCGGAGTTCCGCCAGCGGGAGGTGCCGGTGTAGGCGGCGAAGACGACCGGCCGCACCACCGCGTCGGCCAGCGCCTCCTTGTAGCCGTAGGTGTAGTCGGCCTTGCTGGCCAGGCCCACGCCGCCCGCGCCGTCGTCGCCGAGGAAGGTGTCCTCCTCGTAGCGGACGAACGGGATGCGCTCGTCGGCCTTGGTGCGGAAGGGGGTGCCGGTGAGGCACAGCCGGCGCGCGGCGAAGCTGAAGGCCTCCTCGACCGCCTCGCCCCAGGACAGGCCGTCCCCGGCGTGGTGCACCTCGTCCAGGACGATCAGCGACTTCACCGCGGTGGCCCGGGCCGCGTGCAGCATCGGCTTGCCGGCCACCTGCGCGTAGGTGGTCACATAGCCCTGCGTGCCGGCCCGCACCGGGCCGACGGCGTTGGTGAGCCCCGGGTCGAGCACGATGCCCATCCGGTCGGCGGCGTCGGCCCACTGCAGCCGCAGGTGGTCGGTGGGGCAGACCACGACGACGCGGGCGACCTCCCGCCGGGCCAGCAGCCGCTGCGCCAGGGTGAGCGCGAACGTGGTCTTGCCGGCACCGGGGGTCGCGGTGACCAGGAAGTCCTTGGGGAAGTCCTCCTCGTACTGGGTGAGCGCCTGCTGCTGCCACGCCCGGAGCGGTCGGCTGGTCGTCTGCGGGCCGGGGGCCTCCACTCGTGCTGCGCTTCCCATCTCGGGGTCCATCTTGGTCGGCGCGCAGGCAACACGCCCAACCGGGTGCCTGCCGCGCGCGTCCGCACCGACGACGTATAGGGCGGGTGAAGACTGCCGCTGACCTGCACGGACGTCCGGAACGGCGCGCGGACTGCGGCGCGCGTGCTGCCCGCGCCGGACCGAGCTCGTCCGCCCCGACGGTCACAGCCGTCCCGACCACCGCACCCGCGAGGCAGGGCGTCAGACGGGTCGGGCGACGGGGAGACCGGCAGCTGCCGCTGCATCGGCCAGTCGATCGTCGTACACGACGAAGGCCTCCACCTCGGCTCCCAGCAGCAGAGCCGTCGCGAGGTGGATGGCGTCCAGGGTCCGCAGCACGGTGGGGCTGATCCCGCCGGCGAGCTCGAGCAGCTCCGTGGTCACCGGCGCCAGGTCGAGCCCGGACAACAGGGCCCGAGCTGCCGGGACCGCGGCCTGACTCACCCGTGCGACGGCTCGCACGACCTCGACCCGGCAGAGTTCACTGGCCGACCAGAGTTCGGTGCCTCGGTCGGCCAGCCAAGCCTGCAGCGCCGCGGTCTCCGCCTCCTTGACGACGAGCTTGACCAGAGCCGAGCTGTCGAAGGCGATCACCGGCGCTCGGCGCGCTGCTCGTCGAGCGCCTCGGTCGCGCTGGGCGCGCCGGGTGGCGGCGTGAAGGGTTGCGGGAGGAAACGTGGCCCCGTTGCGGGGATCAACCGGCCCTCCGCTATCAACCGTTCGCGAACCGTGGCTGACGGAGACGGGGGCGCCAGCACTGCGACCAGCACACCCCGCTCGGTCACCTCGACGGTCTGGCCCGCCTTGACCAGGTCGAGGTACTTGCTGGCGTGCTGCCGAAGCTCCCGGACGCCGATCCGCACCATCGCCGGAGCGTAGCACCGGGAGTGCTACAGCCGGTCAGAGCACCTTGGACAGGAACGCCTGGGTCCGCGGGTGCTGCGGGTCGGTGAGCACGGCCTTGGGGGCGCCGGCCTCGACCACCACGCCGTCGTCCATGAACACCAGCGTGTCGCCCACCTCGCGGGCGAAGCCCATCTCGTGGGTGACCACCACCATGGTCATGCCGTCGGCCGCCAGGGCGCGCATGACGTCCAGCACCTCCCCGACGAGTTCGGGGTCCAGGGCCGAGGTCGGCTCGTCGAAGAGCATCAGCTTGGGTTCCATGGCCAGCGCCCGGGCGATCGCCACCCGCTGCTGCTGGCCGCCGGAGAGCTGGTTGGGGTAGTTGTGCACCCGGTCGCCGAGCCCGACGCGTTCCAGCAGCTCGCTGCCGCGCGCGCGGGCGTCCTGCCGCTTGAGGCCCTTGACCCGGGTCGGCGCCTCGATGACGTTCTCCAGCGCCGTCATGTGGGGGAAGAGGTTGAACCGCTGGAACACCATGCCGATGTCCCGCCGCTGGGCCGACACCTCCCGGTCGCGGAGCTCGTGCAGCACGTCGCCCTTCTGCCGGTAGCCGACGAGCTGGCCGTCCACCCACAGCCGGCCGGCGTTGATCTTCTCCAGGTGGTTGATGCAGCGCAGGAACGTCGACTTCCCCGAGCCGGAGGGGCCGATGACGCACATCACCTCGCGCGGTGCCACCTCCAGGTCGATGCCGCGGAGCACCTCGACGTGCCCGAACGACTTGCGCACCCCCTCCGCCTTGACCATCGGCGGGGCGGGCGGTGTGCCGGCGACGTCGCTCAATGCGTGCTCCCCACTGCGTCGGCCTCCCGCGCGGCCCGCTGCACCCGGGTCTCCTGGGAGCCGAAGCCCCGGCTGAACCGCTTCTCCAGGAAGTGCTGCCCGACCATGAGCAGGCTGGACAGCGCGACGTACCAGAGGATCGAGGCCACGGCCAGCGGGATGATCTGGAAGGTCCGGCTGCCGATCGCCCGCAGCTGGAAGTTCAGCTCGCTGGTCACCGGCACGGCGATCAGCAACGAGGTGTCCTTGAGCATGGCGATCGTCTCGTTCCCGGTCGGCGGGATGATCACCCGCATCGCCTGCGGCAGCACGATCCGGCGCATCGTGGTGCTGCGGCTCATGCCCAGCGCCGCGGCCGCCTCGGTCTGCCCGGGGTCCACCGACTGGATCCCGGCCCGGACGATCTCGGCCATGTAGGCGGCCTCGGACAGCACCAGCCCGAGCAGGCCGGCGGTGAACCCGGCGAAGATCTGGTTGCCGTTCAGACCGAGGAAGCGCAGGTCGCCGTCCAGGCCCAGCAGGCCCATCAGCTGCTGGTCGAACGGGACGCCGAGGTCGTAGGTCCCGTAGAGGGCGCCGAGGTTGGCGCAGAAGAACAGCAGCACGATGCGTGGGATCGCGCGGAAGAACCACACGTAGGTCCACGCCGCGCCGGACACGACCGGGTTGGGCGAGAGCCGCATGACGGCCACCACGATCCCCAGCACGACGCCGAGCACCATGGCCAGCACCGTCATGATCAGCGTCGTCCGGGCGCCGCGGAGGACGGCGGGGGTGAACATGTTGTCGACCATGAACCCCCACTGGAACACCGGGTTGGTGACCAGCATGTGGACGAACATGGCGACCAGCACCGCGATGACCGCGGCGGCGACCCACCGGCCGGGGTGGCGGACCGGCACCGCCCGTATCTGCTGGGGCGGTGCCGGCCGCTGCGTCGTGCCGGTGGCCATCGGTTTCCCGGCCATCGGTTCCCTGGCCATCGGTTCCCTGGCCATCGTCAGCCGACGGTGGGGTTCACCGTCGGGTCGTCGATGGCACCCTTCTCGACGCCCCACTTGTC
Organism: Modestobacter sp.; assembly: GCA_025933855.1. GTDB lineage: Bacteria > Actinomycetota > Actinomycetes > Mycobacteriales > Geodermatophilaceae > Modestobacter. The sequence continues at coordinate 5,256 of JAICZD010000195.1, forward strand.
CAGGACGTCGGCGTAGCTCCCGTCGGCGATGAGCGCCTTCACCGCGTCGGCGATCGCCTGCGCGAACTCCGTCTGGTCCTTGGGCACCACGTAGCCGTAGGGCGCCGCGTCGTACACGTCGCCGAGCAGCTCCAGCTGCCCGTTGGTCTGCTTGACCGCGTAGGCCATCACCGGGGAGTCGGCCAGCCCGGCGACGTCCTTGCCGGAGACGACCGCCGCGGTGGCGTCGCTCTGCGCGTCGTACTGGTCGATCGTGATGGCCGGCTTGCCGTCGTCCGTGCAGGTCTTCGACCGGGCGGTGATGTCGTCGACCTGGACGGTCGCCTTCTGCACGGCGATGGACAGCCCGCAGGCGTTCTCCGGGTCGACGTTCTCGGGGTTGCCCTTCTTCGTCGACCACTGGGTGCCGGCGGAGTAGTAGCTGATCATGGTGGCCTGGGCCAGCCGCTCGGGGTTGATCGTGAAGGAGGAGACCCCGACCTCGTACTTGCCGGAGCCGACGCCGGCGATGATGGAGTCGAAGGGCGCCGTGGTGAACTCGGCCTTCAGCCCGAGCTTCTCGGCCACCAGGGAGAACAGGTCGACGTCGAAACCGACGATGGTCGTGCCGTCCTCGGCGATGAACTCGCTCGGCGCGTACGTGGTGTCGCTGCCGACCGAGATCACCCCGTCGGAGGCGATGCCCTCGGGCACCTTGGCGGCCAGCGCGTCGTCGGCGGACACGGTCGGCAGGGGCGCGCTGCTGCTGGCGCCCGCGGCGCTGCCGGACGAGGAGTCCGACGAGCCGCCGCAGCCGGCGAGCACGAGCGCGGCGGTGGTCAGTGCCGCGGCTGCTGCGGTACGACGCACGGGGGATCGGTGGAACACGGTCATCTCCTTCACGGGACGGTCCGGCCGATCTTGCCCTGCCCGCGGCGACAGTGGGGCGTCCGGGCCTGTCCCGGGCCCCCCGAACCCGCATGCTGGAGCGGCCCCCTCGCAGGGGCACGGCCCGAGCGGCGCGAGGGTCGGGGGGCGAGGGGGTCTTCTTTCAGTCGGCCGGCTCGTCCACCCAGTCGGGCCCGTTGACCTCGCCCGGGCCGGCCAGGTCGGCGGCGTCCACGATGGTGTACGCGTA
>JAICZD010000147.1 GCA_025933855.1 Modestobacter sp.
CATGTATGCAACGCCTCTGTTGCCTGCCATCAGCTGGCTCCTCACTCCTCGGGGACCACGCTCTCGTGGGGTGTCCTCCCGGGCCACGCGCCGCTCACCAGGCATCGCACCGGGGAGGCGGCCGAGTCTGCTCCTCCGACCGACGGGGCGCACCCCTTCATCGGTCCGACTGCCGGACGTTCGACAATGTCGACCGCGACCCGTTGCCGCGAGACCTGGGTCACTCCTACGTTGCCTCTCGCCGGTCTCACACCGCGACCGGCGTCGCTGCTGCCCGTGGAGGAAACGTGGACGAGCGCATGAAGCCGCGCACGCTGGTCGCCGAGTTGGCGGCGGAGTTCGCCGGCACGCTGATCCTCATCCTGTTCGGCCTGGGCGTCGTGGCGCAGGTGGTCGCCGCCACAGGCCTGGGTGACCACGACAGCATCGCCTGGGGCTGGGGTTTCGGGGTCACCTTCGGGGTGTACGTGGCAGCCCGGATCAGCGGCGCCCACCTGAACCCCGCGGTCACCGTCGCTCTGGCGGTCTTCCGCGGCTTCTCCTGGAGCAAGGTGCTGCCCTACTCGATCGCGCAGACCCTCGGCGCCTTCGTCGCCGCGCTGATCGTGCGATGGAACTACACCGAGGTCCTCGCCGCCTTCGACCCGGGACACACCATCAAGTCCCAGTTCATCTTCTCCACCCTGCCCGGCAACGGAGCGCTGCCGGTCGGCACCTGGGGAGCGTTCCGCGACCAGATCATCGGCACCGCGATCCTGATGTTCCTCATCGTCGCCGTGACCGACCTGCGCAGCAGCGCGCCGGCGGCCAACCTGGCACCGCTGATCATCGGCTTCATCGTCGTGGCCATCGGGATGGCGTTCGGTACGGACGCCGGCTACGCGATCAACCCGGCCCGCGACTTCGGCCCGCGGCTGGCGTCCTTCTTCACCGGCTACGGCGGCGCCTGGCGCGACCAGTACGGCAACTTCTACTTCTGGGTGCCGATCATCGCGCCGCTGATCGGCGGCGTCCTCGGTGCCGGGCTCTACGACGTCCTCGTCGGCCGGTTCCTGCCCATCGAGGAGGACGAGCAGGACGCCGGCCGGACGCCGACCGATCCGGACGTCGACCGGGCGGTCGGGCACGACCGGGCGCACGGCGACCGGACCGAGGGCGCCCACGAGGCCCGGAGGGAGCCCCGCAGCTGAGCACATGGGGCCGGCGGCGAGGAACCGCCGGCCCCCTTCCATCCGCCGTCCGAGCCCGCCACCGCGGCAGCGCCCCGTCTGGAGTTCCGGTGAAGAAGCTCATCAACAACCCGTCGGACGTCGTCGCGGACGCGCTGCGCGGAATGGCCGCTGCCCATCCCGGGCTGCTGCGGATCGATCACGAGAACCGCATCGTGTTCCGGGGCGACGCCCCGGTGCAGGGCAAGGTCGGGCTCGTCTCCGGCGGAGGTTCGGGACACGAGCCGATGCACGGCGGCTTCGTCGGCCCAGGCATGCTCGACGCCGCCTGCGCGGGTGAGGTGTTCACCTCGCCGGTTCCCGACCAGGTGCTCGCCGCCACCCAGGGCGTGGACGGCGGTGCCGGCGTCCTGCACATCGTGAAGAACTACACCGGCGACGTGATGAACTTCGAGATGGCGGCCGAGATGGTCACCGCCGAGAGCGGCACCGAGGTGGTCGCCGTCGTCACCGACGACGACGTCGCCGTGCAGGACAGCCTGTACACCGCCGGCCGCCGCGGCGTGGGGGTCACGGTCCTGCTGGAGAAGATCGCCGGAGCGGCCGCCGAGCAGGGGCGCCCGCTGGCGGAGGTCGCCGACCTGGCCCGCACCGTCAACGCCAACGGCCGCAGCATGGGCATGGCGCTCACGTCGTGCACCGTTCCGGCGGCCGGCAAGCCGACGTTCGACCTGCCCGAGGGTGAGATGGAGATCGGCGTCGGGATCCACGGGGAGCCCGGACGCCGCCGCGTCCCCGTCGCCCCGGCCCGGGAGATCGCCGAGATGCTGCTCGAGCCGATCCTCGCCGATCTCGACTTCGGCGCCGGTGACGGCGTCCTCGCCTTCGTCAACGGACTCGGCGGCACGCCGCTGATCGAGCTCTACGTGATGTACGCCGAGGTGGCCGCGATCCTCGAGCGGTCCGGGGTGACGGTCGCGCGGTCCCTCGTCGGGTCGTACATGACCAGCCTGGAGATGGCCGGCTGCTCGGTCACCCTGCTCAAGGTGGACGACGACCTGGTCCGGCTCTGGGACGCTCCGGTGCGGACGCCCGGACTGCGCTGGGGAGTCTGAGCATGGCTGCGGAGCTCGACGTCGACCGGCTGCAGGCCTGGGTCCGGGAATTCGCCCGCACGGTCGCCGACCACCGGGACGAGCTGACGGAGCTGGACTCGGCCATCGGGGACGCCGACCACGGCACGAACATGGACCGCGGGCTGTCCGCCGCCGTCGCGGCACTGGACGCCGGCCCGCCGGCCGACCCCGCCGCGCTGCTCAAGCAGGTGGGCATGACCCTGGTCAGCAAGGTCGGCGGCGCCAGCGGCCCGCTGTACGGCACCTTCTTCCTGCGGATGGCCGGAGCGGGCGGTAGCGGGCCGTGGGACCCGGCCGCGTTCGCGACGGCCCTGCGCGCCGGCCTGGACGGCGTGATCGCCCGGGGCAAGGCCGAACCCGGGGACAAGACGATGCTCGACGCGCTGGCACCGGCCTGCGACGCGCTGGACGCCGCGGTGGCCGCCGGCGAGCCGTTCGGGACAGCGCTGGCCGCGGCGGTCGACGCGGGACGGCGTGGCCGGGACGCCACCGTGCCGATGCAGGCGCGCAAGGGCCGGGCCAGCTACCTGGGCGAGCGCAGCGTCGGGCACCAGGACCCGGGCGCGACGTCGACCGTGCTGCTGCTGGAAGCCGCGGCGAGCACGCTGGCCGTCCCGCAGGACTGACCGGCGTGCCGCGCGTCGGGCTGGTGGTGGTGTCGCACAGCCACGCCCTGGCCGAGGCCGCCGTCGCGCTGGCCCGCGAGATGCTGGCCGGGCAGCAGGTGGACATCGGGATCGCCGCCGGTCTGGACGACGACACGTTCGGCACCGATGCCGCCGCCATCGCCGAGGCGGTGGCCGCGGCCGACTCCGGCGACGGCGTGGTGGTCCTGATGGACCTGGGCAGCGCCGTGCTCTCGGCGGAACTGGCGCTGGAGTTCCTCGACGAGGAGATCCGGAACCGGGTGGTGCTGTGCCCGGCGGCCCTGGTGGAGGGTCTCGTCGGCGCCGCCGTCACGGCCGGTGGCGGCGCCGGCCGCGACGAGGTGGCCGCCGAGGCGCTCGCCGGCCTCGCGGCGAAGACCGCGCACCTGTCCGGCGTCGCGGCGGCCGGCCCGGTGCAGCAGCCGGACGACGAGCCCGTCACCGGTTCCCGCCCGGTCGCCGGTGCGCACGGCCTGCACGCCCGCCCGGCCGCGCAGCTGGTCCAGCTGGCGGGCTCGCTGGATGCCCGGCTGGAGGTCCGCAACGCCACCACCGGCACGGCGTGGGTGCCGGCCACGAGCCTGTCCGCGGTCGCCGCGCTGGGCGTCCAGCAGGGCCACGAGCTGGCGGTGCGGGCGTCGGGGGCCGGCGCCGCGGCAGCCGTGGCGGCGCTGCTCACGCTGGTCGGCCCGGATGCGCCGGCCGGGGGGACGGCCCCGGCCGGGGGAAGGGCGCCGTCCGGCGAGGCGGCACCCTTCGGGAAGAGCCCGCCCGCCGCCGGAGCCGCGAGCTCGGATCCGGCTGGACCGGCGCAGCCGGATCCGCCGTCCGGAGACGTGCCGCCGCCCGGATCGGCCGTGCCCGCCTCGCCCGGCGTGGGCATCGGCCCCGCCTGGCAGCTGCCGGAGGGCCGGCCGGAGGTCCCTGCTGAGCCGGCCGGCGACCCGGATGCCGAACGGGCGCGGCTCGACGCGGCCCGCGACCGGTGCCGGGAGGCGATCCGGCGGACCCGGGACACGGCAGCCACGTCGGTGGGCGAGTCGGCCGCCGCCGTCTTCGACGCCCACCTGGCGTTCCTCGACGACCCTTCGCTGCTCACCGAGGCCCGGTCCGGGATCGATGCGGGTCAGCCGGCGGCGGCCGCCTGGCTGACCGCGGTGGACCAGGTGCACGACGTGCTGGCCGGGCTGGCCGACCCCTACCTGCGGGCCCGGGCCGCGGACGTGCTGGCAGTCGGCGATCAGGTGCTGGCCGCACTGACGGGCGCGCTGCCGCCCGATGACGCCCTCGGGGAGGCCAGCGGGGTCGTCGTCGCCGAGGACCTCGCGCCCGCCCAGGCCATCGGACTGGACCCGGCGCGGATCGCGGGCGTGGTGCTGGCCGCGGGCAGCCCGACGTCGCACAGCGTGATGCTCCTGCGCGCCCGGGGCGTGCCGGCCGTCGTGACCGCCGGCCGCGAGGTGCGGAACATCCCCAGGGGCACGCTGGTAGCGGTCGACGGCGCCACCGGCGAACTCGCCGTCGACCCGCCCCCGGAGGTCCTCACCGGGTTCCGGACCCGCATTCCCGGGAGCGTTGATCCAGGCCGGTGACGCACTGTCTAGTAGGAGGCGACAGAGAGTCTTATCGTCACATTGGGTAAGGACACGCCCGCAGTGCGCCAGCGAGCGACGTCGCCGGCAGCGGAACGGGGCCGTCCGGGTCTTAGGTCCCTACCCCCTGTCCTCCGGCCAGCCGACTCTCGTACCCATGCACACCATCCGGCCTGCCCCCCCGGATCCCGAGACCCCTGTCCTGCACGACGTCCCCCCGTCCGCGCCCACGCACGGCGCCACCGAGTTCGCCGACAACGCCACCCTGCTGCACCGCGACGTCCCCTCCTCGGCGGAGTCCGCGCGCCGCCTGGCGCCCGCTCCCCGACCCGCCACCGACGGAGGTCCGCTGTCCTCCGCCCGCCGGCCGCACCCGTGGCTGCTCGTCGTGATGGACGACGGCCCCTCCTCCTACACCGGCCTGGTCTGGGCACTGCGCGAAGCGGCCCGGCGCGAGGCCACCGTGGTGGCGGTGAGTGTGGACGAGCCGCCGCCCACCGAACTGCTGCTCCCGGGTACCGCGGCGGAGCCCCGGACCCGGCACGCGGATCTCGAGGCCTGCGTGCAGCGCGCCAGGGCCGAGACCGGCGTCTCGGTGCCGGTGCGCACCGCGGTCCTGGACGCCGCCGTCCTCGCCGCGCTCACCGCCGCGGCCAGCGGTGCGGACCTGGTCGTCGTCGCGGCCTCGGGTAAGCGGCTGCTGCGCCCCGCCGTTCCGCGCACCCCGGTGCGGCGGTTCGCCCGGGGCGCGTGACCGGCCCGGCGGTCGCCGGGCACCGCCGTCGACGAGCGGCCGAGCGGGCCCTGCCCCCGCCCGCGCCGGGCGGCATGCCTGCCGGCAGTCCGCGCGACGGGTCGCCGGGTCGCGCCCGTCGACGGACTAGCCCGGCCCGTCGGGCTCCCGGAGCCGGGTCGCGAGGATCGCCGCCTGCGTCCGCCGCTCCAACCCGAGCTTGGCCAGCAGGTGCGAGGTGTAGTTCTTCACCGTCTTCTCCGCCAGCCCCATCCGGTCCGCGATCTGCCGGTTGGTCAGCCCCTCCCCGATCAGCCGCAGCACCGTGCGCTCCCGCTCGGTGAGCCCGGCCAGCCGGTCCCCACCCAGCTCCCGGCGGCGCCGCTCCGCCACGCCGCTCAACCCGGCCGCGGTGAGCGGCAGGCCGGCGGCCACGACGTGCACCGCGGCGGTCAGCGTCCGGGCCCGGACCGGTTTGCGCAAGTGACCGGAGACCGCCGAACCGAGCGAGGCCAGGTGCGCCGCGGCGCCGTCGTCACCGGACAGCGCGAGGAAGCGCAGCCGCGGCTGGGTGGCGCGCAGCCGCCGGCAGAGTTCCGCGCTGCCCGGCAACGGCAGGTCGAGGACCGCCACGTCGGCGCGCAGGACGTGCCCGCGGGCCAGCACGTCGCCGGCCGTGCCGGCCTCACCGACCACGGTCAGGTGCGGGTCGTCGCCGAGCACCCCGGCCAGCCCGCGCCGGAAGACCTCGTCGCCGCACAGCAGCAGGACCCGAACGGGACCCGAAGTGCCCACGGCCACCCGCCCTCCCCGCCCAGGATGGGGCGAGGGTAGGGCCGGCGGGCGGGTCCAGGAAGGAGTTGCCGCACGACCTGTCCGGCTCAGGCCGGCAGCAGCAGCACCGCGTACAGGGTGAGGCCTGGCCCGAAGGCCATCGCGACGACCGGGCCGTCGACGTCGGCGAGCTCCTCGAGCACCAGCAGCACCGTCGCCGACGAGCAGTTGCCGTGCTCGGCCAGCACCGCCCGCGAGGGGGCCATCTGCCGCTCGGAGAGCCCGAGCTCGTCACGCACCACGTCGAGGATGCGGGGCCCTCCGGGGTGCACCGCCCAGCCGGCGACGTCCTCGATGCGCAGGCCGGCGCCGGCCAGCAGCTCGGTGACGACGCCGCCGACGTGCCGGGCCAGCACGTCGGGCACCCGCGGGGACAACCCCATCCGGAACCCGAGGTCAGTGACGTCCCAGGTCATGTGGTCGGCGGTCGAGGGGTCGGTGCGGGCCACGAGCCCGGCCATCCGCCGTCCCCGGCCGGCGCCCGGCTCGACCACCACGGCGGCCGCGGCGTCGCTGAACAGCGCGTGCGCGACGACCTGCTCGAGGTCGGCCTGAGCCGGCTGGACGTGCAGGCTGGTCAGCTCCAGGCACAGCAGCACCGCCGGGCGTGACCGGGCCGTCACGAAGTCGGTGACGGCGCCGAGCCCGGGCAGAGCCGCGTAGCAGCCCATGTGCCCGACCAGCAGCCGCTGCACGCCCAGGGACATGCCCAGGTCGCTGGCCAGCCGGATGTCCAGGCCGGGCGTCGCGTACCCGGTGCAGGTGGCGACGGCGAACAGCCCGACCTCCCCGGGCGCGAGGCCGGCGGCGTCCAGCGCGCCGGCGACCGCCTGCTTGCCCAGCGGCAACGCCTCGGTGAGGTAGCGCTCCATCCGCGCTGCCGTCCCCCAGCCGGACAGGTCCTCGTCGACCGGGTTGGCCACGGCGTGCCGGGTGCGCACCCCGGTCGCCTTGAAGATCCGCTCGGCGGCCCGGACGCCGGCGTAGTGCTGGGCGAAGAAGCCCTGCCAGACGGTGTCCTGCGCGTAGGTGGCCGGCAGTGCCCGGCCGGCTCCGGTGACGACCGCCGCCGTCACGGACGCGCCACCCGCGCGTCCCGGTGCTGGGGGCAGGCGTCGCTCATGCCCTCGACGGTACGTGCGGGGCCGCCCACCCGCCGCTCCAGCGCGGCTCCCTCATCGCTTCCAGCCGTAACCGGCCACCAGCACGCCGGTGTAGCGCATCCGGCGCATCCGCACGCCCGCCCGGCGGCCGCGCCGCCAGGCCAGCAGGTCACGCACCGACGGGCGCAGCCCGTGCAGGCGCAGGTCCAGACCGACCCGGTCGGCGGTGGCGGCGAGCTCGGCACGATCGACGAACAGCGCCGGGTCGTGGATCCCCGGCGGGGGTCCGCCGGGGAGCCGCTCGGCGATCCGGACGGCGACGAGGTCGGCCAGCCGGCTGCGTGCGATCGTGTCCAGGACCAGCGTGCCCCCGGGCCGGAGCAGCCGGGCGCACTCGGCGAGCACCCGGCCGGCGTCGGCCACGTGCTCGAGGATCTCCCCGGCGAGCACCACGTCGGCGCAGCCGTCGGCGAGCGGAACGGCGAGCACCGAGCCGCGCACCACAGCGACCCCGTGCGAGCGGGCCAGCCGGAGCCCCGGCAGGCCCAGGTCCACCCCCACGTGCCGGTACCCCAGCCCGGCGACGTGCGGCGCCATCAGCCCGCCGCCGCAGCCGAGGTCCACGAGCACGGCCCCGGGTGCCGCCGCGGGTGGCACGTGCTCGGCGCGCGCGGCGGCCAGCCAGTGCAGCATCGCGAAGCCGCCGGAGGGTTTCCACCACTGGTCGACGAGGTCGTCGTACTGGGCCGGGTCGTTGCGCGCCCGCGCCGGGGCTGGAGGCACGCCCGCGACGGTACGTCCCCGGCGGTCCGGTGGCCCGACCGCACG
>JAICZD010000302.1 GCA_025933855.1 Modestobacter sp.
AGATGCCCAGTTCACCGGCCAGGCGCTGCAGCTCGGGCAGCAGCATCCCGGACAGTCCGCTGCCACGGCGACGGGAACGACTGGCCGTTCCGGTCTCGGCAGCTGCCTCGGCCGACGGGACGTCGACGAGGTCGGTGGTCTCGCTCACGTACAGGTCCTTCCCTGCGGTGACCTGCGCCTACCAGCGCAGGTGGTGACCCGGCCCGGGACGGCGGGAGTCCGCTGGTGGACTCGTGGCGTCGACGGGAGAGCGCGGGTCTGTGGATACGGGGCGAGGATCAGCGGCGAGCAGATCGTCGGTCTGCGACGCCCCGCGTGGAGCAACACCCGGAGGCGGCTACGACGTCAGCCTAAACACAGGCTCACGATGCCCACAACACCGTCTGCCACCGGTGTCTTCCAGGCGATCAAAACGATACCTCATCGTGATCCATCAGGAGCGCCGTGACCTGCGCGCCGTGCAGGTCGACCGGCAGCGGCAGGCGGCACCAGCTCCCCGGCGTGAGGTCGCCGACCGCGCGGGCGAGCGCGGAGGACGCCGGGTCCGCGCGGTCGTCGCCCGGCGACCAGCGGCCCAGCACCAGCACGCTGGGACCGGCGCCGGACACCACCGCCGCGTGGCCCGCGTCGCGCAGCCGCCCGATCAGCGCGGCGGTATCCGGCATGGCCGGCGCTCGGTAGGGCTGGTGAAGCCGGTCCTCGGTAGCCGCCAGCAGCAGCCCCGGCTCCCGGGTGAGGGCGTGCACCAGCAGCGCGGCACGCCCCGCGGTGAAGGCGGCCTCGCCGTGCGGGACGGCGGCCGGCAGCAGTCCCCGGGCCACGGTCGTGGACAGGGTGGCCGGTGGGACCAGCACCATCGGCAGCACCTCGGCGGAGAGGTCGAGCTGGTCGGCCACGAACCCGTCCGGCCCGGTCCAGGAGATGGTGGCACCACCGAGCAGGCAGGCGGCGACGTTGTCCGGATGACCCTCCAGTCGCGTCGCCAGGCGCAGGACGGCGGTGTCGTCGCGGGTCTGCACGTCAGGGCACAACGCCCAGGCGGCGACGATCCCGGCGACGACGGCCGCCGCCGAGGAGCCCATTCCGCGGCCCTGCGGAATCCCGTTGCGGCAGAGCAGGCGCAGGCCGGTCGGCGACCAGCCGAGTTCGGCACAGGCCGCGCGGAACGCCTGGACGACCAGGTGGGACTCGTCGGTGGGCAGCTCTTCGGCCCCCGGGCCCTCGATCCCGACGGTCAGCCCGCCGTCGGTGACGGCGACGTCGAGCACGTCCCAGCAGCCCAGCGCCAGGCCGGCACAGTCGTAGCCGGGACCGAGGTTGGCGCTGGTGGCCGGCACGCGGACACGCGCTCCCCTCGCGGCAGCGGCCACTACAGACCCAGCTGAGCGGCGGCTGCGGCGGCGTCCACCGGAATGGTCACCGGCGCCGGAGCGCCGGAGATGGCCCACTCGGGGTCCTTGAGGCCGTTGCCGGTCACCGTGCAGACCACCCGCTGCCCCGGCGCCAGCTCCCCCGCCGCGGCCACCTGCAGCAGGCCGGCCACCGAGGCGGCCGACGCCGGCTCGACGAACACGGCCTCGGTCCGGGCCAGCAGTCGGTAGGCGGACAGGATCGCCCGGTCGGTGACCGCGTCGATCCGCCCGCCGGAGGCGTCGCGGGCGTCCAACGCCCGGGTCCAGGAGGCCGGGTTTCCGATCCGGATGGCGGTGGCGATGGTGGTGGGCTGCTCGACGACCTTGCCGGTCACGATCGGTGCGGCACCGGCGGCCTGGAAGCCCCACATCCGTGGGGTGCGGGTCGCCGGGCCGGGGGCCTCCGACGTGCTGCAGTACTCGCGGTAGCCCTGCCAGTACGCCGTGATGTTTCCGGCGTTGCCGACCGGCAGGCAGTGCACGTCCGGCGCGTCGCCGAGGACGTCGACGACCTCGAACGCGGCG
>JAICZD010000076.1 GCA_025933855.1 Modestobacter sp.
CGCTGCGCGGCGCCCGGTCCCGGCCGGCGCCGCGGTCGCCAGCCCGGTCCCGGCCGGTGTCACGGCCCCGGGCGCCACCCCGGCCCCGATCCCGGCCGGAGTCGCGGTCGCGGCCGGCGTCCCGTCGCGGTGCGCCGCCGAGCGGCTGCACGCGCTCGGCCTGCGGCCCCCGGTCCCCGGAGCTGGCCTGGTAGTCCACCCGCTGGCCCTCGTCGAGACTGCGGTAGCCGCCGTCCTCGGCAATGGCGGAGAAGTGCACGAACACGTCCGGCCCGCCCTCGTCGGCCTCGATGAACCCGAAGCCCTTCTCGGCGTTGAACCATTTCACGGTGCCCTGCGGCATGTACCCGACTCCTGCGCTGCTCGACGTCCACGTGTCCACGGCGCCGGCGCGTCCGCCGCCGGATCACCGCGGGGCGGTGACCTGAGGATTCGGACGACCGACCCGGTGCTCCCCACCATCCTCCCGCAAGCGGCGGCGTCCGCACTCCCCGGACCTCCTGCGGCGTCCCGGAGAGCGTTCAGCCGACCGCGGACTCCGACGGCGGCGCGGAGCCGCCCTGGGGCGCCTCCCCCGTCATCAGCCGGACGATCTCGGCCTGGTCGGCGGCCGAGGGCATCCCCCAGCCGGGCTCGTAGCCGTAGACCTCGTGCAGCGGCGTGGACGCCGTCCGCCCGGTGAGGACCTCGACCGAGGCGGTGTCGATGAGTCCCGGATGCTCGACGCCGCACGCCTCGGCGACCTTGAACAGGTCCCGGCGCAGCGTCTTGATGTAGTTCGCGGCCCGGACCGACTTCAGCGCCGGGTCCAGGCCCCGGGACAACCAGGCGTTCTGCGTGGCGACGCCGGTCGGGCAGGTGTCGGTGTGGCACTTCTGCGCCTGGATGCACCCGATGGACAGCATCGCCTCCCGGGCGATGTTCACCAGATCGCAGCCGAGCGCGAACGCGACGATCGCATTGTCGGGCAGCCCGAGCTTGCCGCCGCCGGCGAAGACGACGTCCTCCTGCAAGCCGCGCCGGGCGAAGGTCGCGTAGACCCGGGCGAACCCGAGCTGGAAGGGCAGCGACACCGAGTCGGTGAAGATCAGCGGTGCCGCGCCGGTGCCGCCCTCCCCGCCGTCCACGGTCACGAAGTCCACGCCCCGGCCGGTGGTCGCCATGAGGTCGGTGAGCTCGTCCCAGAACGCCATGTCACCGACCGCGGACTTGATGCCCACCGGCAGCCCTGTCTCGGCGGCGAGCATCTCCACCCAGTCCAGCAGGCTGTCCGGATCGGAGAACTCCGCGTGCCGGGAGGGGCTGATGCAGTCCACGCCGGCGGGCACGCCACGGGCGGCGGCGATCTCGGCGGACACCTTCGGCCCCGGCAGCACGCCGCCGAGGCCGGGCTTGGCCCCCTGGCTGAGCTTGATCTCCAGCGCCCGGACGGGGGCACCGGCGACCAGGTCCTTGAGCCGGGCCAGGTCGAACCGCCCCTCCTCGTCACGGCAGCCGAAGTAGGCGGTGCCGATCTGGAAGATCAGCTCCCCGCCCTGCCGGTGGTGGACGGACAGCCCGCCCTCGCCGGTGTTCTGCAGACAGCCGGCCAGCGCGGCACCCCGGTTCAGCGCCTGCACCGCCGGCCCCGACAGCGACCCGAAGCTCATCGCCGAGATGTTGACCACCGAGGCGGGCCGGAACGCCGCGGCCCGCCCGCGGGCCCGGCCGAGCACCTTCGCGCAGGGCAGGTCTACCTCGTGCCCGGCCTGGACCCGGGTCGGCGGCACCGCCCGGCCGAACGTGCGGTGCTTGATGATCGGGTACCCCGCCGTGTACTCCAGGTCGTTGTCGGTGCCGAAGCCGAAGTAGTTGTTCTCCGCCTTCGCCGACGCGTAGACCCAGCGGCGCTGGTCCCGGGTGAACGGGCGTTCCTCGTTGTTGCCGGCGACCAGGTACTGCCGCAGCTCCGGACCCACCGACTCCAGCAGGTACCGGGCGTGCCCCACGATCGGGAAGTTGCGCAGCAGCGCGTGCTGGCGTTGCAGCAGATCCCGGACGCCGAGCGCGGTGAGCCCGGCGGCAGCGGCGGCCGCCAGCCCGGTCGGAACGGAGCGGGATCCCCGGGTCATGGCGTCACCTTCCTCGGCCCGCGGGGTTGCTGCCAAGTGGGTGCACCATCCGCCCGGTCACGGCCGCCCAGTGCTGTCACGCGGAAAGCTCCCCGGGCGGCGTCCGCCGGTGCAGCAGGACCAGTGCGCCGGCCGCCACGGCCAGCGGCGCCGCGAGGCCGGCGCAGCCCCAGGCCGTGAACACCCGGCCGTACACCCGGGGAAGGCGTCGTCCCCCACCCGGTCGGCGGTGGCCGTCGGCACCAGCGCGGACACCGCGCCGTACGCCGACCCCGGGCCGGCGAAGGACCCCAGCACCTTCACCTGCGGACCTCCGACAGCTGCGCGCCCGTGGACGCCCGCCCACCTCGCGTTGCGTGTCGCCCGGCGTCAAGCCGGGCGGCAACCCGGCAGCGGGAGCCTGCCGGCGAAACGCCGCCGACATCTGCTGGACATGCGCCTGACATACGGGCGCGTCCGATCCGAGAGGTGACGACGCGCCGAGGACGACGTGGCCCCCGACCCCGCCGCGGCCGACCAGTTCCACGAGCGTCTTGACCGCGCGCGCCGGGCGGGACCAAGGTCCCCTCATCCCCGGGGCTGGACCGCCCCCGGTTGCACCGGAGGTGCGACATCGCCGTCTACGTCTACCGATGCCTCGAGCACGGCACCAGCGAGACGCACTGTGCGATGGGCTCGGCGCCCGCCGCGTTCCCCTGCCCGCGGTGCGGGGTGACCGCGGCGCGAGTGTTCACCGCTCCCCGCCTCTCCCTCGGGTCCGCGCAGCGACGAGCCCTGATCGACCGCACCGAGCGGACCCGGGACGAACCCGCCGTGGTCTCCGGTCCACCGCCCCGGCGCCCGCCGGGCCGCGCGGCAGGACCCGATCCGGCTCCGCGCAATCCGGCGCTGGCGCGCCTGCCCCGGCCCTGAGGACGGCGCCGCGACGTCCGCCGGGGTGGAACCTCCTCCACCGCCGACCCAGGAGATGAACCGCGATGTGCGGTGACCCCGACGTCATCCTCTCCGCCGGCGGTCCTGGGCATCGTCTCGCTCGCGGTCCGCTGCCCGCGGTTCCGCGCGCACCGGCACCCGCAGCCCCGCCCGCGGCACCGATCCCTGCCGGTGCTCCGGGGGCGCCGCCGGGCAGCGGCCGTGGGGTCCGGCCCGGGCCGACCGCCGACCGGCCCGGAAACGTGCGCGCCGGCACGCCGGCCCGGCGTCCGAACGCCGACCCGGGGAGGTGACCCCTTCTCCTCGCGCGGCCCGTTGAACCAGCCGACCCAGAAGCGGAGACCCCTCCATGCCCGAACTCGTCTTTCCTCTCGATTCCAGCAAGAAGTTCACCGACCAGCGGTACCTCGGCCACAACCGGTGGCACCCGGACATCCCGGTTCAGGTGACCGTCCGTCCCGGCGACAGCTTCCGGGTCGACTGCCGGGAGTGGTTCGACGGCGCGATCCACAACGACGACTCCGCCGACGACGTCCGGGACGCACCGCTGTCCACGGTGCACGTGCTCAGCGGCCCGTTCGCGGTGGAGGGTGCCGAGCCCGGTGACCTGCTGATCGTCGACATCCTGGACGTCGGGCCGATCCCGCAGGAGGACGCCGGCCCGCTGGCCGGGCAGGGGTGGGGCTACACGGGCATCTTCGCCAAGCAGAACGGCGGCGGCTTCCTCACCGACCAGTTCCCCGACGCCTACAAGGTGATCTGGGACTTCTCCGGGCAGAAGGCCACCTCCCGGCACGTGCCCGGCGTCTCGTTCACCGGCATCGTGCATCCCGGCCTGATGGGCACGGCGCCCTCGGCGGAGCTGCTGGCCCGCTGGAACCGCCGGGAGGGCGCGCTCATCGCCACCGATCCCGACCGGGTGCCGCCGCTGGCGCTGCCACCCCTGCCGCAGGACGCGATCCTCGGCGGGCTGGAGGGCGCCGAGTTCGACCGCGTCGCCGGCGAGGCCGCCCGGACGGCGCCGCCGCGGGAGAACGGCGGCAACCAGGACATCAAGAACCTGACCAAGGGCAGCCGGATCTTCTATCCGGTCTTCGTGCCCGGCGCGAAGCTGTCGGTGGGCGACCTGCACTTCTCCCAGGGCGACGGGGAGATCACCTTCTGCGGTGCCATCGAGATGGGTGGGTTCATCGACCTGCACGTCGACCTGATCAAGGGCGGCATGGAGACCTACGGGGTCAGCGAGAACGCCATCTTCATGCCCGGCAACGTCGACCCCCGGTACGAGAAGTGGCTCGCCTTCTCCGGCACGTCGGTGACCCTGGACGACGAGCAGCACTACCTGGACTCGCACCTGTCCTACCAGCGGGCCTGCCTGCACGCGATCGACTACCTGACCAGGTTCGGCTACTCGCCGGAGCAGGCGTACATGATCCTCGGCGCCGCGCCGATCGAGGGCCGGCTGTCCGGGGTCGTCGACATCCCCAACTCCTGCTCCACCGTCTACCTCCCGACCGGGATCTTCGACTTCGACGTCGCCCCGTCGGCCGGCGGACCGACCCGCATCGACCCCGGCCAGGGCGTGCCCCGGTCGAGCTTCTGACCTCTTCCTCCCTGAAGGAGTTCCCGTGCCCGACGTCATCTTCGAGATCGACCGCGACCTGAGCGTGTCCATGCGCGACCAGACGGTGCCCGGCCACAACCGGTGGCACCCCGACATCCCGCCGGCGGCCACGGTCGCCCCCGGCGCGACGTACCGGATCGAGTGCAAGGACTGGACCGACGACCAGGTCCGCAACACCGACGACGCGGACGACATCCGCGACATGAACATCGATCCCTGCCACATGCTCAGCGGGCCGTTCGCGATCGAGGGGGCCGAGCCGGGCGACCTGCTGGTCGTCGACATCGTCGACATCGGGCCGTTCCAGGAACAGCAGTGGGGCTACACCGGCATCTTCGCCAAGGAGAACGGCGGCGGCTTCCTCACCGACTACTCCCCGCAGGCGTCCAAGGCGATCTGGGACCTGGACGGGATCTGGACGACGAGCCGGCACGTGCCGGGCGTGCGCTTCATCGGCAACTCGCACCCGGGGCTCTTCGGCTGCGCGCCGTCGCCTGACCTGCTGGCCGAGTGGAACCGCCGCGAGCAGGCACTGATCGACCAGAATCCCGACCGGGTGACCGGCGACATCCCGGCGCACGGCGGGGACGTCCCCGGCGCCCCGCAGGTCCCCGGGCTCGCGCTGCCGCCGCTGGCGAAGGATGCCCTGCTCGGCACGCTGAGCGGGAAGGACCTGGAGCGGGCCGCGGCCGAGGCCTGCCGGACGATCCCGCCGCGCGAGCACGGCGGCAACGTGGACATCAAGGACCTCGGCGTCGGCAGCCGGGTCTACATGCCGGTCTACGTGCCGGGCGGGTTGTTCTCCATCGGCGACCTGCACTTCGCCCAGGGCGACGGGGAGATCACCTTCTGCGGGGCGATCGAGATGCCGGGCTTCATCGACCTGCACTTCGACCTGATCAAGGGCGGCATGGACCGCTACAAGCAGACGATGCCGTTCTTCAAGCCCGGCCGGGTCGGCCCGAACTACTCGGAGTTCCTCACCTTCGAGGGCATCTGCGTCGAGGACGGCCGCAACTACTACATGAACGCGACCGTCGCCTACCGGCAGGCCTGCCTCAACGCGATCAACTACCTGATGCCCGCGATGGACTGGACCTTCGAGCAGGCCTACCTGTTCCTGGGAGCCGCTCCGATCGACGGCCGGATCGGTGGCGTCGTCGACATCCCGAACAGCGCCGTGTCGATCAGCATCCCGCTGTCGATCTTCGACCGGAACATCCTGCCGGGCGGCGCCGGCGGCCGGGACCTGCTGGCCGACTGACGGAACCGTGGTCCGGGGCGGAGCCGCTCCGCCCCGGACCACCCTGACCGGAAGGACGACGCATGCCCCTCTACGAGTTCTCCTGCTCCCGCTGCGGGCCGTTCGACGTGCGCTGCGGCATGCAGGACGCCGCGGCGACCGCGCCCTGCCCCTCCTGCGCCCAGCCCGCGCAGCGCCGGTACCGCGTGGGCGCGGGCGGGCCGGCCGGCGGGGTGCTGCGCGACGCAGGCCGGGCCGACCGCGCCCGGTTCGACCGCGCCCGCACCGGTGCGCCGGTGGTCACCGGCCCACCGACGGGCCGCCGGCTCCCGCACCCCGGCGGCCACCGGCACTGAGGCGGTCTGCGGCCACGACCGCCCCCGGCTAGGTTCGGACCCCCAGCGCCTCTTCGCTACGGAGCTCCATGCGGCTCGTCTCGCGCCTCTCGACCACCCCCATCAAGGGCACCGCCCTCCATTCCCCGCCCCAGGTGACGCTCACCCGCGACGGGGTGGGCGCCAACCGCCGCTTCTACCTGGTCGACGCGCGCCGCCGGCTGTTCAACGGCAAGCACCACGGCCCGCTGGTGCAGCTGAGGGCCGAGTTCGACGACCAGCAGCAGCACCTTTCCCTGCAGGGTCCCGGCCGCGGGCCGGTCGAGGGCACCGTCGACGACCTGGGCGAGGCCGTGGTCACCGACTTCTACGGTCGGGACGTCGCCGGCCACCTGGTGCCGGGTCCGTGGTCGGCCGCCCTCACCGACTTCGTCGGCGAGGAGGTGCACCTGGTGTCGGTGGACCGTCCCGGCGAGGCCGTCGACGTCCATCCGGTCACGCTGATCTCCACCGCGACCCTCGAGCACCTGCGCCGGGCCACCCCGGCCGGCGCCGGCCTCGACGCCCGGCGGTTCCGGATGCTCGTGGAGCTCGACGGCTGCGGTGCGCACGAGGAGGACACCTGGGCCGGCCGGCGGGTACGCATCGGCGGGGCCACGATCCGGGTGGTCGGCCCGGTCCCGCGCTGCGTGGTGACCAACGAGAACCCCGACAGCGGCATCGTGGACTTCAACACCCTCAAGGCCATCGTCCGCTACCGCGGCGAACTCGCCGCCGACCTCACCACCCCGGTCGCGCACCTCCCGGACAACGGGGCGGTCATCCTGGGCATGTACGCCACCGTCGAGGAGCCCGGCGAGGTGGCGGTCGGCGACCGGGTGGAGCTCGTCGAGGAGGCCGCACCCGCAGCCGCCCTGCCGCCCAGCTCGGTCCAGCAGTCCTAGATCCCCCCAGCGAACCCGAGGAGTCCCCGTGCCACGGCCCACCGACCACGAGATGTTCGACCTGGGGGACGTCGTCCTCCAGGGCGGCGCGACCCTGCGCGGCGCCCAGCTGGCCTACAAGACCTACGGCACCCTGGCCGCGGACAGGTCGAACGTGATCGTGTACCCCACCTGGTTCGGCGCCTGGCAGGACGCCAACGAATGGACGATCGGGCCGGGCAAGGCGCTGGACCCGGACAGGTACTTCATCGTCGTCCCCAATCAGCTGAACAACGGCCTGTCGACCTCGCCGAGCAACACCCCGCCGCCCTACGACGGGCCGAACTTCCCGCCGGTCACCTTCGCCGACCAGGTCCACGTGCAGCACCGGCTGCTCACGCAGAAGTGGGGCATCGAGTCCGTCGAACTGGTGCTGGGTTCCTCGATGGGTGCCGGGCAGACCTACCAGTGGGCGGTCAGCCACCCCGAGATGGTGAAGCGGGCCGCGCCGATCGTCGGCTCGTCGATCACCAGCGAGCACAACCAGGTGTTCCTGAAGAGCCTGCGCGCCGCCCTCACCGCCGATCCGGTCTTCGACCAGGGGCGCTACTCCCCCACCGCGCTGCCCACCGTCGGGCTGCGCGCGTTCGCCCGGATCTACGCCGGCTGGGGCCTCTCCCAGGCCTTCTACTGGCAGCGCGAGTACCGCAACCTCGGCTTCTCCTCCCTCGATGACTTCCTCGTCGGATTCTGGGAGGGGTTCTGGCTCGACCAGCGCGATCCCAACGACCTGCTCGCCATGCTCTGGACCTGGGAGCACGGGGACGTCGGTCGGACCCCGGGGTTCGACGGCGACACGGAGGCCGCGCTGCGCTCCATCCGCTGCCCGCTGGTGTCTCTGCCGGCCCGCACCGACCTGTACTTCCCGCCGGAGGACGAGCAGTGGGCCTCGCAGTTCATCCCGCACGGTGAGGTGCGCGTCCTGGACACCATCTACGGGCACTTCGCCGGCCTGGGCAACAACCCGGCCGACAACGCCGTCATCGACGAGGCCCTCCGGGAACTGCTGGACCGCCCCGCCTGAGCCGCGCCCGGGCTTACGGAAGTTTCGCCACGGTCAGCAGGACGGCGGCATCGGTCACCGCCTCCAGGCTGTGCCGGCTCTGCGGGATCACGATCAGATCGCCGTCGCGGCCCTCCCAGCTGGCGTGCGGCCCGACCAGCCGGACGCGCCCCTGGATCACCTGGAGGGTGGCCTCGCCGGGGTTCTCGTGCTCGGCCAGCGAGGCGCCGGCCGTCATGGCCACCACGGTCTGCCGCAGCACCTTCTCGTGACCACCGAAGACCGTCTCGGCGGCGCGTCCGCTGCCGGCGTTCCGAGCGGCCTGCAGCTGCTCGCGGGCCACGGCGTCCAGACTGAGCTTGTCCACGGAGTTCCACCTGTCATCGGTCGACCTGATCCCGGCTGCCGGCGCCGGGCGCATGCCCGGGCCGCCGGGCGCCGGCTGACCCGCCCTGCCTACCAGACCGCGGATCCGGACGACCGTGCCCCGCGGCCGGGTGCGACGGCGCCGGTCCGGGTAGGGAACGCGTCGGGCCTACGTTGCGGGCCGCGCCGGGCAGCGTGTCGGGGACGGAACTCGGGGGTGGCGATGGGTCGGCCCGCGGGGAGACCAGCGCCCCGGCCGGCCGCACCGCGTCCGCCCCAGCGCTCCCGGGGCGCCCGTGGCGTCGCCGCGGTGCGCGACGGGGTCCGCACCCTCGACCCCGGCTACTTCGCGCTGGTCATGGCGACCGGGATCGTCTCGGTGACGGCCGCCTACCTGCACCTGGACCGGCTGTCGGCCGGGCTGCTCGCGGTCACCGCGCTGTGCTGGCTCGTGCTGGCGGTCGGCTACGTGTGGCGCGCGGTCGCCGCCACGGCCGACTTCGTCGCCGACCTCCGCGCGCCGGAGCGGGCCTTCGCCTTCTTCACCGTGGTCGCCGGGTCGGAGGTGCTGGCCACCCGGCTGGCCTTCGACGGCCACCGGCTGCTCGCCCTTCCGCTGTCCGGAGTCGGCGCCGCGGTCTGGTTGGTGCTGTCCTACGTCGTTCCGCTGCGGGTGATCGCCGGGCCGCGGACCGAGGGCGTGCTCGCCGCCGCGAACGGAACCTGGCTGGTGTGGGTGGTGGCGACCCAGTCGATGTCGCTGGTGCTCACCGGGCTGGCACCCCTGTGGCCGGCCTACACCGCCGACGTGGCCCTGGTGGCGCTCGCCGGCTGGGGCGTCGGCGTCGTCCTGTACCTGATGCTGATGACCGTGGTGCTGCTCCGGCTGCTGCTCTACCCGGTGCTGGCCGACGACCTGACCCCGCCGTACTGGATCAGCATGGGCGCCACGGCGATCACGGTGCACGCCGGCGCCCGGCTGCTCGACCTGCCGGCCGAGCCCGCGCTGGACTCGGCGCGGCCCGTCGTCACCGGGCTGTCCATCGTGCTGTGGGCGTTCGGCACCTGGCTGTGGCCGCCGCTGCTGGCCTGGACGTTCCGCCGGCTGGTGCTGCACGGCGGTTCCCCACCGGCGTACCGGCCCGCGACCTGGAGCGCCATCTTCCCGCTCGGCATGTACGCGGTGTGCAGCATGGAGCTCGGGATGGCGATCGAGGCCCCGTGGATCGACGTCCTCGGGCGGGCCGAGGGCTGGCTGGCCCTCGCCGGGTGGACGGTCACCTTCGTCGCGATGCTGGCCTCGCTCACCCCCCGCCCCCGCCGCGCCCGAACCCGGACTTTATCGGGATGAAGTCCGGGACTTTTTCGGGCAAAAGTCCCGGGGGGGCGGGGGGGCGGCGAGGGGGCGGCGTGGCTGCAGAGCGCGGCCCGGCATGATGCACTCATCGCGGCCGACGCGAGTCCGAACGGAACGAATCCCACCAGAACGGAGTGTGGCGTGCGGGTCGGAGTTCCCCGTGAGTCCCGTCCCACCGAGACGCGGGCGGCCGCCACACCGGCGACGGTGACGCAGCTGCGCGCGCTCGGCTACGAGGTCCTCGTCGCCGAAGGGGCGGGCCGGGCCAGCAGCTTCCCGGACGAGGGCTACGCGGCGGCCGGCGCGCGCGTCGTCCCGGATGCGGAGGCATGGCAGGCCGACGTCGTCCTCCGCGTCAACGCGCCGGCGCCCGCCGAGGTCGAGCGGCTCCGGCCGGGTGCGCTGGTGATCAGCCTGATGAGCCCGGCGGCCAACCCCGACCTGCTCGCGGCGCTCGCCGCCCGCGGGGTGACCGCGCTGGCCATGGACGCCGTTCCGCGCATCTCCCGGGCGCAGTCGCTGGACGTGCTGAGCTCGATGGCCAACATCGCCGGCTACCGCGCGGTGGTCGAGGCGGCGCACGCCTTCGGCCGGTTCTTCACCGGGCAGGTCACCGCCGCCGGGAAGGTGCCTCCCGCCAAGGTGCTCGTCGTGGGCGCCGGCGTCGCCGGCCTGGCCGCCATCGGCACGGCCAGCAGCCTCGGCGCGATCGTCCGGGCCACCGACGTGCGGCCGGAGGTGGCCGAGCAGATCCGCTCCCTCGGTGGTGAGTACGTCGCCGTCGCGCCGCCCGAGCAGGAGGTGAGCAGCACCGGCTACGCCAAGGAGACCTCCGCCGAGTACGACCGCCGGGCGGCCGAGGCCTACGCCGAGCAGGCCCGGGACGTCGACATCATCATCACCACCGCGCTGATCCCCGGCCGGCCGGCGCCCCGGCTGATCACCGAGGAGATGGTCGCCAGCATGCGACCCGGCAGCGTCGTCGTCGACATGGCGGCGGCCATGGGCGGCAACGTGGCCGGCTCGGTGCCCGACCAGCTCGTCGTCACCGGCAACGAGGTGACGATCATCGGCTACACCGACCTGCCCGGGCGGCTGCCGGCGCAGGCCTCGCAGCTCTACGGCACCAACGTGGTCAACCTGATGAAGCTGCTGACCCCGGGCAAGGACGGCGAGGTCGCGCTCGACCTCGACGACGTGGTGCAGCGCTCGATCACCGTCACCCACTCCGGTGAGGTCCTGTGGCCGCCGCCACCGGTCGCGGTGTCCGCCGCGCCACCCGCCGTTCCGGCGCCGGCGGCGGTCGCGCCGGTCCCGCCGGCCGCGCCACCCCCGAGCCGGAAGTTCCTCGTCGTCGGGCTCGGTGCGGCGCTGCTGTTCCTGCTCGCCGGGATCTCGCCGTCGGAGCTGACCGGGCACCTCACCGTCTTCGCCCTCGCCATCGTCATCGGCTTCTACGTCATCGGGCACGTGCACCACGCGCTGCACACCCCGTTGATGTCGGTGACCAATGCGATCTCCGGGATCATCGTGGTCGGCGCGCTGGTGCAGATCGGGCACGGTGATCCGGTCGTCACCGTGCTGGCCTCGGTCGCGGTCCTGGTGGCCAGCGTCAACGTGTTCGGCGGGTTCGCCGTGACCCGCCGCATGCTCGGCATGTTCACCCGATGACGGCCCACAGCGCCCTCCAGGCGGCGTCCATCGTCGCGGCCCTGCTGTTCATCCTGAGCCTGGCCGGTCTGTCCCGGCACGAGACGGCGAAGTCCGGCAACGCGTTCGGGATCGCCGGGATGGCCATCGCGCTGGTCGCCACCGTCGGGCTGGCCTCGCGCAGCATCGCCGCCACCGGGATCGCCCTGATCGTCGGGGCCATGGCCGTCGGCGCCGTGCTCGGGATCTGGCGGGCGCGCCGGGTCGAGATGACCGGCATGCCCGAGCTCATCGCCATCCTGCACAGCTTCGTCGGCCTGGCCGCGGTGCTGGTGGGCTGGAACGGCTACCTGTCCGTCGAGGCGGACGCCGGCCAGACGGAGGTGGCCGGGTCGCTGCTGGGCATCCACTCCGCCGAGGTCGTCATCGGCGTGTTCATCGGTGCGGTCACCTTCACCGGGTCGATCGTCGCCTTCCTCAAGCTGTCCGGCCGGATCCGCTCCAACCCGCTGATGCTGCCCGGCCGCAACCTGCTGAACCTCGGGGCGCTGGTCGCCTTCGTCGTCCTCACGGTGTTCTTCGTGCTGCAGCCCAACCTCTGGCTGCTCGTCGTCGTCACCGTGCTCGCGCTGCTGCTGGGCTGGCACCTGGTCGCCTCCATCGGTGGCGGCGA
>JAICZD010000145.1 GCA_025933855.1 Modestobacter sp.
ATCGTGGTCGGCGGGGTGATCCCGCCCGACGACGTCCCGACGCTGAAGGAGATGGGTGCGGTGGCGGTCTTCCCGCCCGGCACGGTCATCGCCGACGCCGCGCAGGACCTGCTGCGCACCCTGTCCGACCGCCTCGGCCACGCGTGAGAGGGGCCAAAGTCGCGACTTTGGCCCCCGGCAGGGCGGCGTGAGCCGGCCCGTCGACGTCGCCGCGCTGGCCGAGGGCGTGCTCGCCGGCCGGCGGCGGGCTCTGGCGCGCGCCATCACGCGGGTGGAGTCCCACCGGGCCGACCACCGGGACGCCGCCCAGGACCTGCTCGTCCAGCTGCTGCCGTACGCCGGGCGGGCCCGCCGGGTCGGCGTCAGCGGGGTGCCTGGAGTCGGCAAGTCGACTTTCATCGACACCCTCGGCGTCACGCTCACCGAGGCCGGCTCCCGGGTCGCCGTCCTCGCCGTCGACCCGTCCTCGGCCCGCTCCGGCGGGTCGATCCTCGGCGACAAGACCCGGATGGCCCGCCTCGCGGTGGACGACCGGGCCTTCATCCGGCCCTCGCCGACGGCCGGCACGCTCGGCGGGGTCGCCCAGGCCACCCGGGAGTCGATGGTCGTGGTGGAGGCCGCCGGCTACGACGTGGTGCTGGTGGAGACGGTCGGGGTGGGGCAGTCGGAGGTGACCGTCGCGGAGATGGTCGACTCCTTCCTCTTCCTCACCCTGGCCCGCACCGGTGACCAGCTGCAGGGGATCAAGCGCGGGATCCTGGAGATCGCCGACGTGATCGCGGTGAACAAGGCCGACGGGCCCGGGGAGATGGACGCCCGCCGGGCCGCCCGGGAGCTCGCCGGTGCCATCCGGATGCTGCGCGGCCACTCACCGGACGGCTGGGACGTGCCGGTGCTGACCTGCGCCGGACTCACCGGGAAGGGGCTGCCCGAGGTGTGGGCCCAGGTGCTGGCGCACGGTGACCGGATGCGCGCGACGGGGGCGTTCGACGAGCGCCGCCGAGCCCAGCAGGTCCGGTGGCTCTGGCAGATGGTCCGCGACGGGCTGGAGCACCGGCTGCGCGCGCACCCGGCGGTGCGGGCGGCCACCCCGGAGCTGGAGAAGGCCGTGCTGGCCGGCGAGCTCACCCCCGCGCTCGCCGCCCGCGAGCTGCTGGGCACCTTCCTGGCCGACTGACAGTCCGGCTCACCCTCCCGAGGGGGCTGTCAGTTACCGATCGAGCGGCAGTCGCGGGAGCGCAGGTCGAGCAGGTAGTCGTCCGGGGCGCCGGCGGCCTCGGCGGCGTCGGCGATCGCGCCCAGGTACCGGGCCGAGGGCAGCCCGCCCTCGAAGGCGTCCAGCGCGTAGGCGAAGGCCACCACGTCACCGGCCAGCGTGTGCACCCGCAACCGCACCTTGCCGTAGAGCCCGTGGTCGGCGCCCTCCCAGGCGTCGAGGGTCCGCTCGTCGGCAACGGTGAGGTCGTAGAGCGCGACGAAGACCCCGGTCGAGGTCTCGTCGGGTACCAGGGTGGCCAGCGCGCCTTCCCAGCCGAACTCCTCGGCGCCGAACGTCAGCCGCCAGCCGGTGATCCAGCCGGTGCCGGCGAACGGGGAGGACGGGCAGCGCCGCTGCATCTGCGCCGGGTCCATGTTCGACCCGTACGCGGCGTAGAGGCCCATCCCGGCCAGCCTAGCGACGGCGGGCGTGCCGTGGCCGATGCGGGGCGGTCGCGCCGTTGCGGGCGGCGAGCGGGGAGAATGACCGGGCACCTTTCCCCCGGACAGCACCAGAAGGACCCTCATGACCCGCATCGTGATCATCGGCGGCGGCCCGGCCGGCTACGAGGCCGCGCTGGTCGCCGCCCAGCTCGGTGCCGAGGTCACCGTGGTCGAGCGGGACGGCATCGGCGGGGCCAGCGTGCTCACCGACTGCGTTCCGTCCAAGGCCTTCATCGCGGCGGCCGGCGCGATGACCTCGGTCCGCGACTCAGCGGTGCTCGGCCTGCAGGGCAGCGACCTGGCCACCGTGGGCCTGGACCTGGCCACCGTGAACGGGCGTATCCGCGGACTGGCGGTGGCGCAGTCGGCCGACATCCATGCCCGGCTGGAGTCCGAGGGCGTCCGGATCGTGCCCGGCCAGGGACGGCTGTCCGACGAGATCCGCGGGCTGATCGCGCACCGGGTCGAGGTGCTGGACGGGGCCGGCTCGGTGGTCGAGGAGTTGGAGGGCGACGCCATCCTGATCGCCACCGGTGCCGACCCCCGCGTGCTGCGCGGTGCTGAGCCCGACGGTGAGCGCATCCTGTCCTGGCGGGACGTCTACGACCTGGACGACATGCCCGAGCACCTGGTCGTCGTCGGGAGCGGGGTGACCGGCGCCGAGTTCGCCTCCGGATATCTGGAGGCCGGCGTCCCGGTCACCCTGGTCTCCTCCCGGGAGCAGGTGCTGCCCGGCGAGGACGCCGACGCGGCCGGCGTCGTCGAGCGCGTGTTCCAGTCCCGCGGAGGGCGGATCGCCGAGCGTGGCCGCGCCGAGTCCGTCACCCGCACCGAGAAGGGCGTCCGGGTCGAGCTCACCGACGGCCGGGTGGTCGAGGGGTCGCACGCGCTGATGACCGTGGGCACGGTGCCCAACACGGCCGGGCTGAACCTGGAGGCCGTCGGGGTGGAGATGTCCAAGTCCGGGCACGTCGTCGTCGACCGGGTGTCCCGGACGACGGTGCCCGGGATCTACGCCGCCGGTGACGTGACCGGCGTCTTCCAGCTCGCCTCGGTCGCGGCGATGCAGGGCCGGATCGCCATGTGGCACGCGCTCGGCGAGGCGGTGGCGCCGATCAAGCTGACGACCGTATCGGCCAACGTGTTCACCCACCCGGAGATCGCCACCGTGGGGGTGCAGGAGAAGACGCTGGCCGAGGGCGCCGACGTCCAGGTCGTGCAGCTGCCGCTGGCCACCAATGCCCGGGCGAAGATGAGCGACCTGCGGGACGGCTTCGTCAAGCTGTTCACCCGTCGCTCGACCGGCGTGGTCGTCGGCGGCGTGGTGGTCGCCCCCGGCGCGTCCGAGCTCATCCTGCCGATCGCGCTGGCGGTCACGAAGGGGCTCACCGCCGACGACCTGGCGCACACCTTCGCCATCTACCCGTCGCTGTCGGGTTCGATCACCGAGGCCGGCCGCCGGTTGATGGGGGTCAACGAGGCGCCCTGAGCCGCCGGCCCCGGGTCGGCTGAGGTCAGTCGGCGATCGTGCAGATCACCGCGCCGCTGGTCACCGTGCCGCCGACCTCGGCGGACAGGCCGGACACGGTGCCGGCCTTGTGGGCGGTGATCGGCTGCTCCATCTTCATCGCCTCCAGCACCACGACCAGGTCGCCGGCGGCCACGGTCGCGCCGTCCTCGACCGCGACCTTGACGATCGTGCCCTGCATCGGCGAGGTCAGGCTGTCGCCGGAGGTGGCGGAGTGGCCGCGGCCTGCGCTGCGCCGGCGCGGCTTGGCGCCGCCGCCCGCCGGGGCGCCCCCCGCGGACAGACCGGCCGGCAGCGACACCTCCAGCCGGCGACCGCCGACCTCCACCACGACCGTCTGCCGCTCCTCCTCCTCGGCGCCTTCGGCCGGCGCGGCCGCGTAGGGCTGCACCTGGTTGTCCCACTCGGTCTCGATCCACCGCGTGTGCACGGTGAACGGCGAGCTGGTGAACGCCGGGTCGCGGACGACCGCCCGGTCGAACGGGATCACCGTGGGCATCCCCTCGACCACCAGCTCGTCCAGTGCCCGGCGGGCGCGCTCCAGCGCCTCCTCGCGGCTGGCGCCGGTGATGATCAGCTTGGCCAGCATCGAGTCGAACGCTCCGGCCACCTCGCCGCCCTGTTCCACCCCCGAGTCCCAGCGCACCCCCGGCCCCTGCGGGATCTCCAGTCGCAGCACCGGGCCGGGCGCCGGCATGAAGTTGCGGCCGGCGTCCTCTGCGTTGATCCGGAACTCGATGCTGTGCCCGCGCGGAGCGGGGTCCTCGGTGAACTCCAGGGGCAGGCCCTCGGCGATCCGGAACTGCTGGCGGACCAGGTCGATGCCGGAGGTCTCCTCGCTGACCGGGTGCTCCACCTGCAGCCGGGTGTTGACCTCGAGGAAGGAGATGGAGCCGTCGGCGCCGACCAGGTACTCCACGGTGCCCGCGCCGACGTAGCCGGCGGCCAGGCAGATGGCCTTGGCCGAGGAGTGGATGCGCTCCCGCTGCTCGTCGGTCAGGAAGGGGGCGGGCGCCTCCTCGACGAGCTTCTGGTTGCGCCGCTGCAGTGAGCAGTCGCGGGTGCCGACGACGACCACGGTGCCGTGCGTGTCGGCCAGCACCTGCGCCTCCACGTGCCTCGGCTTGTCCAGGAAGCGTTCGACGAAGCACTCGCCCCGGCCGAAGGCCGAGACGGCCTCCCGGACGGCGGAGTCGAACAGCTCCGGGATCTCCTCCATCGTGCGGGCCACCTTCAGGCCGCGTCCACCGCCGCCGAACGCGGCCTTGATGGCGACCGGCAGCCCGTGCTCCTCGGCGAAGGCGACGACCTCGCCGGCGTCGGCCACCGGATCCGTCGTGCCGGGCACCAGCGGAGCACCGGCCTTGGTGGCGATGTGCCGGGCCGCGACCTTGTCGCCGAGGTCGATGATCGCCTGCGGGGAGGGCCCGATCCAGGTCAGCCCGGCGTCCATCACGGCCTGGGCGAAGCCCGCGTTCTCGGACAGGAAGCCGTACCCGGGGTGGACGGCGTCGGCGCCGGACCGTCGCGCGGCGTCCAGGATCTTGTCGATCACCAGGTAGGAATCGCCCGGCGTGGTGCCGCCCAGGGCGAACGCCTCGTCGGCGGCTCGCACGTGCATGGCGTTGCGGTCCGGCTCTGCGTAGACAGCGACGCTGGTGAGGCCGGCGTCCCGGCAGGCACGCGCCACCCGCACCGCGATCTCACCGCGGTTGGCGATCAGGACCTTCTGCACGTTCGTTCTCCCTCGAAAAGCGTCCGGCGGGCGGACTGGGCTGTGGCGACGCCGGTCAGCGTCGCCACAGGTCTGTGATGGCCAGGCCCAGCCCGGCCAGGTGGGTGCGCAGCAGCGGCAGCGACAGGCCGACGACGGCCGACGGGTCACCCTCGATCCGCCGGACGAACGGGGCGCCCAGGCCGTCCAAGGTGAAGGCCCCGGCGACCGCCAGCGGCTCGCCGGTGGCGAGGTATGCCTCGATCTCGGCCGGGGTGGGGCAGGCGAAGTGGACGACGGTGGAGGTGACGCCGACCTCGCGCGCGGCGATGGTGCCGCCGCGGACGTCGAACAGCGCCTGCCCGGTGTGCAGCGTGCCGCGGCGCCCGCTCATCCGCTGCCATCGGGTGCGCGCCTCGGCCGCGTCCACGGGCTTGCCCATCGCTGCGCCGCGGAACTCCAGCAGCGAGTCGGCTGCCACGACCAGCGCGTCCGTCTCGCCCTTGGCCACCGCCAGTGCCTTGGCCGACGCCAGCAGGGCCACCAGCTCACCCACCCGGGGAGCGGTCACGGCCGACTCGTCGACCCCGCTGACCACCACCTCCGGCGACAGGCCGGCCTGGCGCATCAACTGCAGCCGCGCTGGGGAGGCGGAGGCGAGGACCAGCCGCCGGGTCGCGGCGGCGCCCGCCCGTTGCGTCGTCCGTGCTTTCACGCGAACCGGCCCGCCGCGCGCCAGCCCCCGGGCCCGGGCTGCACCGGCCGTCGGACGAGGTCGGCGCGCTCTGCCCAGCCGCCGACCGGTACCGGGCGGCGCCCCCCGCGGCGCTGGGACAGCGTGGCGACGACGACGGTCAGCGCCGCCAGTTCCTCCGCGCTCGGCTCCCCGGTGACGACCCGCAGCAGCGGGCGAGGGCTGTCGTCGGTGGCCGCCGTCACAGCGGGATGTTCCCGTGCTTCTTCGGCGGCAGGGTCTGCCGCTTGTTGGCCAGCAGGCGGAGCGCCCGAACCACGTGGATCCGGGTGTGCGACGGCGGGATCACCGCGTCGACGTACCCGCGGTCTGCGGCGATGTAGGGGTTGGCCAGGGTGTCCTCGTAGTCGCTGATCAGCTCGGCGCGCAGCGCGTCGGGGTCCTCGGCGGCCGCCAGCTCCTTGCGGTACAGGATGTTCACGGCTCCCTGCGCCCCGATCACCGCGATCTGGGCGGTCGGCCAGGCCAGGTTCACGTCGGCGCCCAGGTGCTTGGAGCCCATCACGTCGTAGGCGCCGCCGTAGGCCTTGCGGGTGATCACGGTGATCTTCGGGACGGTGGCCTCGGCGTAGGCGTAGATCAGCTTCGCGCCGCGCCGGATGATCCCGTCCCACTCCTGCGACGTGCCCGGCAGGAAGCCCGGGACGTCGACGAAGGTGAGCACGGGGACGTTGAAGGCGTCACAGGTGCGCACGAAGCGGGCGGCCTTCTCACTCGCCGCGATATCGAGCGTGCCGGCGAACTGGGTCGGCTGGTTGGCCACCACCCCGACCGGGCGACCCTCGACCCGGCCGAAGCCGACCAGGATGTTGGGCCCCCACAGCGCCTGCACCTCGAGGAACTCACCGTCGTCGAGCACGTGCTCGATCACGGTGTGCATGTCGTAGGGGGTGTTCGGGGAGTCCGGGATGAAGGTGTCGAGCTCCCGGTCGTCCTCGGTGACCGCGTCGGGCAGCGCGATCTCGACCGGGGCCACGTCGACGGCCGGCAGCGGATCGAGGTTGTTGCTCGGCAGGTAGGACAGCAGTGCCTTGACGTAGTCCAGCGCATCGGTCTCGTCGTCGGCCAGGTAGTGCGCGACCCCGGACTTGGTGTTGTGCGTGCGGGCGCCGCCGAGCTCCTCCAGCGTGACGTCCTCGCCGGTCACGGTCTTCACCACGTCGGGGCCGGTGATGAACATCTGGCTGGTCTTGTCGACCATCACCACGAAGTCGGTGAGGGCCGGGGAGTAGACGTGACCGCCCGCTGCGGCGCCCATGACCAGGGAGATCTGCGGGATGACGCCGGAGGCGTGCACGTTGCGCCGGAAGATCTCGGCGTACAGCCCCAGGGACACCACGCCCTCCTGGATCCGCGCCCCGCCGCCCTCGTTGATGCCGATGACCGGGCAGCCGGTGCGCATCGCCAGGTCCAGCACCTTGACGATCTTCTCGCCGTACACCTCGCCGAGGCTGCCCCCGAAGACGGTGACGTCCTGGGAGAACACGCACACCGGCCGGCCGTCGACGGTGCCGTGGCCGGAGACCACGCCGTCGCCCGGCGGACGCGTGGCGTCCATGCCGAAGGTGGTGGACCGGTGCCGGGCGAACTCGTCGAGCTCGGTGAACGAGCCCGGGTCCAGCAGCGCCTCGATCCGCTCGCGGGCCGTCATCTTCCCCGCGGCGTGCTGCCGCTCCACCGCCCGTGCCGAGCCGGCGTGGGTGGCCTCCTGCACCCGCCGCTCGAAATCGGCGAGCTTGCCCGCGGTGGTGTGGATGTCGATGTCCGCCGGGACGCCTTCCCCGGCGGTCTCCAGCTCAGCCGCGCTCACTCCGTCAGGCCTTCTTCCGATCGGGGCTTGCCTACAGCGCCGTAGCGTAGGTGACATGTCCGACAGCGATTCCGATCGGCCGCCGCTGCGGGCTGCGGCCCTGTCCGGGGACCTGCTCGCCGGCAGCGAGCTGTGGCGGTCGCTGGAGGTCGTCGAGCGGATCGGCTCGACCAACGCCGCCCTGGCGGCCGCGGCGGGACAGGACGCGCCGGAGGGCGCGGTGCTGGTCGCCGAGCACCAGGAGGCCGGCCGGGGGCGGCTGGACCGGGTGTGGACGTCGCCGCCCCGGGCCGGGCTCACCGTCTCGGTGCTGGTGCGCCCCGACGTGCCAGCGGCCCGCCGCTCGTGGCTGTCGCTGCTCACCGGCGTCGCGCTGGCCGAGGCGGTGTCCGAGGTCACCGGCGTCCGGACGTCGCTGAAGTGGCCCAACGACCTGCTCGCCCCGGACGGGCGCAAGTTGGCCGGCATCCTCGCCGAGACGGCCGGGGACGCCGTGGTGGTGGGTGCGGGCCTGAACGTGTCCACCCGTCCCGACGAGCTCCCCGACACCGGGACGTCGTTGGAGCTGGTCGCCGGCGCCTCCGTCGACCGGGGCGAGGTGCTGCTGGCGTACCTGCGGGCCTTCGAGCGGCGCTATCTGCGATGGGTCGGGGTGCTGGGCGACCCGGTCTCCTCCGGTCTGGCCCAGGACTACCTCGCCTGGTGCTCGACGGTC
>JAICZD010000046.1 GCA_025933855.1 Modestobacter sp.
GGGCGCCCGTTCGACCTGGTGTGGCAGAGCCGCAGCGGACCGCCGTCGGTGCCGTGGCTGGAACCGGACATCAACGACCACCTGCGGGCGCTCGCCGCGGTGGGGGAGACCGCGGTCGTCGTCTTCCCGGTGGGCTTCGTCAGCGATCACCTCGAGGTCATCTGGGACCTGGACAACGAGGCCGAGGAGACCGCCGCGGAGCTCGGCCTGACCTTCGTCCGGGCGGCGACGGCGGGCACCCACCCGGCGTTCGTCGCCACGGTCCGCGAGCTGCTGGAGGAGCGCCGCGCCGGCGGGCCGCCGCGGCTGGGCACCGACTGCCCGGCGAGCTGTTGCCATGTCCGACGACCTCCGATGAGGCCCGCCGGCTGACCGCGGCGGCATTGCACACGCTTCTGCTTCTCTGCACGCGGTGCAGTGCGTGCAGAGGGGCAGATCGGCGTGCAGAGCCGGGGGAGGAGGACCCGGGCTACCGCGGGACCCAGTTGTAGGCGGCGACGATCGCCTCCCGGACGGCGTGCGCGAGCGGGCGGAGGGCGTCGTCGCGGGCCGCGGCCTGGGCGGTGGTGACCGCGGCGCCGGGGGCGTCGGCCATCGCCAGGTCGAGCACCCGGGCCAGCCGCAGCGCCCGGCCGAGCACCGACAGGGCCAGCGGGTCGTGGTCCGGCGGCAGGCCGGGAGCCCGGGTGCTCGCGGCGAGGCCGGCCAGCAGCGCCGGCACCTCCGGGTTCCAGCGGGCCAGGTCCAGGGACGCCAGCGTGCGCGCGGCGTCGCCGACGGCGAGGTCCAGTTCCCCGGAGGCCTGCCGCAGCGTGCCCTCGACCGGCGGTGCGGCGGGCTGGGTGCCGTCCAGCGGTACCGCCGTCCAGGCGATGGCCTCGGGGCCGAGGTCCTCCGGTACCAGTGCCAGCCGGTTCCCGACGACGGCCTGACCGGCCTCCAGCGCGAGCGGGGCGAGGCCGGGCACCGCCGGCAGCCCGCGGACGTCGCCCGGAACCGGCAGCACCAGCCGCAGCCGTCGCTCGCCGAGCCCGCGCAGCGCGGTCAGCGCCCAGCCCAGCGGGACCGCCTCCGGCGTGCCGGGCAGCCCGGCGACCCGGTGTGCCGTGTCGCCGAGGAGGGCGTCGAGGGCCTCGTCGTAGGAGGTGCGGCCGGCGAGCCAGGCGGTCGCCCAGACCGCGAAGCGGCCGGCGGGATGATCGTGCACGGTTGTCCAGGTTACGACGCCCTCGCTACCGGACCGTTACCGCCGCCGTGCGGGACCGGCGGTGCCGGCCGTGCCAGACTGCCGACGTGGCTGCCTGGTTGCTCTGGTTGATCGCCGGCGGGCTGTTCGCCGCCGGCGAGCTCGCCAGCCTGGACCTGGTGCTGCTCATGTTCGCCGGCGGCGCCCTGGGTGGGATGGCCGTCGCGCTGCTGGGCCTGGCCGTGCCGCTGCAGCTGGTGGCCTTCGTCGTCGTCTCGGCTGCCCTGCTGGTGGTGATCCGCCCGGTCGCGAAGCGGCAGCTGGTCGACCGGACGCCGCTGCAGCTCGACGGCGCGCAGGTGCACGTGGGCCGCACGGTGGTCGTCAGCCAGCGCGTCGACGCGCACAGCGGCCGGATCCGGTTGGGTGCCGACGAGTGGAGTGCCCGTACCCAGCACTCGGGGGAGACCTTCGAGGTCGGGACGACGGTGCGCATCCTGCAGGTGGACGGCGCGACGCTGATCGTCGGTGACGCCTTCGAGTGACTGCCCCGTCGCCCGGGGTTGCGGTCGCGATCGGGTGACAGCACGCCGGGAGATGGTCACCGGTGCCCCGGACAGGGGCAGGATCGATGTCTCGCACCACTCCCAGGACAGGAGCCCGCACCGTGGAAGCCCTCATCGCCGTGATCGTGATCGCGCTCTTCGTGATCATCGTGCTGGCCAGGAGTGTCACGATCGTGCCGCAGGCGCAGGCCAAGGTGATCGAACGGCTGGGTCGTTACAGCCGCACGCTGTCCCCGGGCCTCGCGCTGCTGGTGCCGTTCGTCGACCGGGTCCGCGCCACCATCGACCTGCGGGAGCAGGTCATCTCCTTTCCGCCGCAGCCGGTGATCACCTCCGACAACCTGCAGGTCGGCATCGACACCGTGCTGTACTTCCAGGTCACCGACCCCCGGCTGGCCGTCTACGGGATCGCCAACTACATCACCGGTATGGAGCAGCTGACCACCACGACGCTGCGCAACGTCGTCGGCGGCCTGAACCTGGAGGGTGCGCTCACCGGCCGGGACGGCATCAACTCGCAGCTGCGCGAGGTGCTCGATGGCACCACCGGGCCCTGGGGGCTGCGGGTCGCGCGGGTGGAGATCAAGGCGATCGACCCGCCGTCCTCCATCCGGGACTCGATGGAGAAGCAGATGCGTGCCGACCGGGACAAGCGGGCGGTCATCCTCACCGCCGAGGGTCAGCGGCAGTCGGCGATCACGACCGCCGAGGGGAACAAGGCGTCGGCGATCCTGTCGGCCGAGGGCAAGAAGCAGGCGGCCATCCTGGAGGCCGAGGCCGAGCGGCAGAGCCGGATCCTGCGCGCCGAGGGTGAGCGGGCGGCGTTGTTCCTGCAGGCGCAGGGGCAGGCGAAGTCGATCGAGACGGTCTTCCAGGCCATCCACGACGGCAAGCCGGACTCCGGGCTGCTGGCCTACCAGTACCTGCAGACGCTGCCGAAGATCGCCCAGGGCGACGCCAACAAGATGTGGATCGTGCCCAGCGAGTTCAGCAAGGCCCTGGAGGGGTTGTCCCGGCTGGGTGGCGCGGAGGGCGACAACCGCTCGTGGCTGGACGTCGACGCCTCCGCGGCGAGCGGCAACGGCAGCGGGAGCGGGACCCCGGCGCAGTCGCTGGACACCAGCAGCTGGTTCGAGTCCCAGCTGCCGGCCGCCGCCGACCAGCCCGAGGCGAAGATCGAGCTGTCCAGCATCGGCGTCGAGCCCTCGCTGCCGACGACTGCGGTGCCTTCCCCGCCGTCGTTGTCCGAGCTCACCCGCGACGTGCAGAGCACCCCGCCCCAGATCGACTCCGCCGACGAGAAGTAGAAGAAGCTTGACCAGAAGCGGGAGAACCCGCCGCGCGAGCGGCTGACGTCCCACGGCACGGGGGCCGGAGGCTCCCTGCCGCGGGACGTCGCAACGGCTCAGTGCCGGCCGGGGACGGCAGCTGGCCGCGGTGCGATCCGCCAGGATCGCGATGTGCTCGGGTCCTTAATCCTTGAGCAGGCCCTCGCGCAGCTTGGCCAGCGTCTGGCTGAGCAGCCGGGAGACGTGCATCTGCGAGATGCCGATGTCCGCGGCGATCTGCGACTGGGTCATGTTGCCGAAGAAGCGCAGGATCAGGATGCGGCGTTCACGGGCCGGGATGGTGGCCAGCAGTGGCTGCAGCGACTCGCGGTACTCCACGCCCTCCAGGGCGGCGTCCTCCTCGCCGAGCGTGGCCGCCAGCGTGGGGGAGTCCTCCTCGCCGGACAGCCGCTCGTCCAGCGAGCTGCTGCGGTAGGCGTTCGCGACGGCAAGGCCCTCGAGCACCTCCGCGCGCGGGATGCCCAGGTGCTCGGCGAGCTCGCTGGGATTGGGCGCGTGGCCGTTCTTCTGCGCGAGCTCGCTGACCGCGGCGTTCAGCGACAGGTGCAGCTCCTGCAGCCGGCGCGGCACCCGCACCGACCAGCCCTGGTCGCGGAAGTGCCGCTTGATCTCCCCGGTGATGGTCGGCACCGCGAAGGACAGGAACTCGACCCCGCGGGTGGGGTCGAACCGGTCGATGGCCGCGATCAGCCCCAGCGTGCCGACCTGCAGCAGGTCGTCGAACGGCTCGCCGCGGTTGCTGAACCGGCGGGCGAAGTGCCGGACGAGCGGCAGGTGCTCCTCGACCAGGATCTCGCGCAGCCGCTCGCGGCGCGGGTCGCCCTTCTCCAAGGTCGCCAGCTCGGCGAACAACGGTGCCGTGCGCTCGGCCCGGCTGCGGTTCTCCGACACCGGCACGACCGCGGCCGGCGTTCCGGCCGCGAGCTCGCCGTCCTCGTCCGGCTCCGCCGGCAGGACGCCGCCGGGCCCGGCGGGCAGGACGCCCTCCGGCTCGGGCGACAGGGCAGCGTCGGTAGGCAGGTCCGCGTCGGCGGGGTCCTCCTCGGGCACGCCCGCCGGAACCGGGACGACGCCGTTGGCGGGCGAGCCCACGCGGGAGTTCCCGGCGGCAGGCACCGGTACGTCGTCCGTCAGCTCGCTCAGCTCCGCCTCGTCCGGGCCGGTGCCGGCCACGGCACCGAGGACGGGGACGTCGTCGGTGGCCGGCTGAGGAACGGCAGCCGACCGGGTCACTGCGCGACCGACACGTCGTCGTCTGGCTGCTCCACGGGCAGGGCACCGGGAGCGGGGCGGCGCAGGTACTTGGCCAGCGCGATCGTCGCCACGGCGGTCGGCTCACCGTTCCCGGCGGGGACCTTCGCCTGGCTGCTCGGGCCGGCGTCGACGGAGTCGACGAGGGTGTGCAGGACCGCCCAGCCGAACCCGTCACGAGGCACGTCGGTTGCCTCCGCCGTGGGCACCCAGGCGTCGATCCACAGCGCGTCGCGGGTCGCCTCGAACACCACGGTCAGTGGGCTGCCACCCAGGGCGATGGCTGCCAGCGTGGCGCACGCCTCGTCCACCGCCAGCCGGAGGTCCTCGACCGCGTCGAGGTCGAAATCCATCCGCATGGCCAGGTCACCGGCCATCGCCCGCACGGCGGGAAGCTGCGTCGGCGAGGTGGGGACCCGCAGTTCCAGCCGCTCCCCGCGCCGCTCGGCGGCGGGAACGCCTGTCGTGTCGACCATCCGTCGTCTGCTCCTTCGTCTGTGCACCACGCCCCCGAGCGGGAGCGGGCCTCTTCCATCATCGCGCATCGCGTTCTCCGCCCGGCCCGGAGTGGATCTCCGGCGGCGGCTTCGCCGGCAACAGGCCGCACCGGAGCTGCCGGCGGAAGGTGCAGTTCCGAGATGTTGTGCCCAGTGTGCACTGGACCCAAACCCGGCTCTCCTCGCGAACCCGGGCGCGCCGGCCCGCGTGGAGACCGCGGAGGACCCCCGCGTTTGAGCGTGCCGGGCCCGGTCCATCTCAGTGCAGTGAGACTGCGGCGGAGTGACGTGCACGCACCGGGCTGGACCCGGCGCCGGGCGGGCCGGGGTTTCGCCTACTACGACACCGAGGGCGCGCTGATCAAGGACGAGCGGCTGGACCGGATCCGCGCGCTGGCGATCCCGCCGGCCTGGAAGGACGTCTGGATCTGCCCGTGGCCCAACGGCCACATCCAGGCGGTCGGCACCGATGCGGCTGGCCGGCGCCAGTACCGCTACCACGACGACTGGCGGATCAAGCGGGACGCGGCCAAGCACGAGCGGGTGCTGGAGATCTCCCACCAGCTACCCGACGTCCGGGATGCGGTGGTGACGGCGCTGCGCACCCGCGGACTCAACCGCGAGCGGGTGCTGGCCTGCGGCGTCCGGCTGCTCGACCTCGGCGCCTTCCGGGTCGGCAGCGAGCAGTACGCCGAGGACAACGGCACCTTCGGGCTGGCCACGCTGCGCCGCGACCACGTCGAGGTGCGCGGTGAGCGGGTGTTCTTCCACTACACCGCCAAGGGCGGCATCGACCGCGAGGTCGAGCTCATCGACCGGCCGACCGCCACGGTGGTGCGCCAGCTGCTGGAACGGCCCGCCGAGCTGGGGGAGGAGCTGCTGGGCTACCAGCTGGACGACGGGAGCTGGCACGACGTGACCAGCGACGAGATCAATGCCTTCCTCAAGGAGATCAGCGGCGCGGAGATCACCGCGAAGGACTTCCGCACCTGGACGGCGACGGTGATGATGGCCGCCACGCTGGCCGAGGTCCCCCCGCCGAAGAGCCCGACGGCGCGGAAGAAGGCCGTCCGGCAGGCCTACGTCAAGGTTTCCGAGCAGCTGGGCAACACCCCTGCGGTCTGCAAGGCCAGCTACGTCGACCCGCGGGTGGTCGACCGTTTCGAGCACGGCGAGACGATCGCGGACTCCCTCGGCGCGGCCGCGCAGGCACCCGACGACCGCACCGCGCAGCGCACCGTCGAAGCGGCCGTCTGCGCCCTGCTCAGCGCGTAGACGACGACGGCGCCCCTGCACGCAGCAGCGCCGTCCTGCACCGCGGCCCCTCTCCAGGGGCCCGCCGCGAGCGTGCGAGCGGTGGGGAGGAGAGGGGTCCTTATCTCTC
This sequence comes from Modestobacter sp., assembly GCA_025933855.1. Classification (GTDB taxonomy): domain Bacteria; phylum Actinomycetota; class Actinomycetes; order Mycobacteriales; family Geodermatophilaceae; genus Modestobacter. Next base: position 6,234 of record JAICZD010000046.1, read on the forward strand.
GGCGATGGTGAACAGGTCGATCAGGCCGGTGACCTCGAGCGGGCGGGTCACCGCGCGGGTGTTGGCCACCAGGCGCAGCCCGACGTCCCGGGACCGCGCCGACTTCTGCGTCTCGACGAGCACGGCCAGGCCGGCGGAACCGAGGAACTGGACCCCGCACAGGTCGATGACGAGCTCGGTGGGCTGCTGCTCGAGCTGGGTGTCCAGCGAGGCGCGGAGGACCGGGGCGGTGAAGGTGTCGACCTCGCCGATCACCGTGACGGTGACGGTGCCGTCGCCGTCGCTGGAGGTCGACAGCGTGATCACGTCGTCGAAGGGCGCCTCGCCGCCGTCGGACGGGGCCGACACGTCGCGCGGACCTTCGGCGGGCAGATCAGATGAGGTCACGGACTGCAGCTCCTCTCAGGGGCGGTGCCCACGGCACCCGTTCGACGGACAGGGTACTGCTGGCCCTGTTCCCCATCGATGGCTGCCCGGACGTACCGCCGTACACGGACGCGGCCCACCCGGATCCCGGGCAGGCCGATGGCTGGCTGCTCAACCGTGGCGCCCAACCTAGTTGAGCGCTGGGCCAGGCACCAATCCGGGCGGTGGCTTCCGTGCCCTGCCCGGGGCGTGTCAGGTGGTCTCGATGATGTGCACCGCGCTCTCCTCGGGGCCCTCTCCGCCGACCGGCGCGTCGGCGAAGGCCTCCATGTCGTCGCCGGTCCGGTTGGTCCCCGAGTCGCTGTACTCGTCGGTGTCCTGGTCCTGGTCCAGCTGGGCGAAGGGGCGCTGCGGGTCCTCGGCCGGCCGCACGTTCGTCGCGTCGTCCGGGATCTCCTCCGCCAGCCGCGCGGACAGCGACTCGCCCTCGGACTGCTCGCGGGCGGTGGTGCCGAACGCGACGTAGTCGTGGCCCTCCCGGTCGCCGGGCTCGGGGGCGAACTGCGGGTCCTCGCTGCGCTGCATGGTCGGGAAGTCGTCCTGGGACACCTCAGGGATGCCGTTGTCCTCGGGAAAGACGTCGCGCGCGGTCTGCGCCTCGGGCCCGGTGTAGCGGCTGTCGTCGTCCGCTCCGGTGAGGCCGCGCTCGTCGTCGGGGAACTCCGCGTCGTTGCGCGCGGAGTCGGCCGCGGCGCGGTCGCGAGGGTCCGGTCCGGTCATGGTGCTGCCTCCGTTCTGGGCGCGCGGCCGACCGCGCGCTCGTCCGTCCGTGGGACGGGGGGCCGGTCGGGTGACCGGCGTCGTGGTCGGCCCCTACCCGCACCCCGGGCGGCCATGCGTGCGGCAAGTCCCGGTGCGCGCGGCATGGGCGCTGCGGCGCGGGGGTAGCGGGGGTGCATGGCGATCGCGGACGGCGTGCAGCGGATCGGTGGGCCGGTCCGCCGGTGGGTCGAGACACAGGAGCGGGAGTACACGAACGGGGAGGACCGGCCGCTGCGCGCGGACCTGGGCGCGATGAGCGTGTACGCCGGCCTGGTCTCCGCCGCTGCGGCCGCCATCCGGGCGTCCGGCCGGGAGCTGCCGACCCGCATTCCACTGGGCGACTTCGCGCTGCTCACCATCGGCACCTTCCGGCTGGCCCGGCGGATCGCCAAGGACCCGGTGACCAGCCCGCTGCGCGCGCCGTTCACCAGCTTCCAGGGGCCCTCCGGCGAGGCGGAGATCTGCGAGGAGGTGCGCGAGCACGGCGGCGTCAAGCACGCCGTCGGGGAACTGCTGACCTGTCCCTTCTGCCTGGCGCAGTGGGTGGGCACCGGGTTCGTGCTCGGCTACGTCACCGCTCCGCGGGCCACCCGGCTGGCGGCGCTGACGATGACCATGGTGGCCGGCTCCGACGTCCTGCAGTTCGTCTACGACGCCATCCAGAGCGGCGTTCTGCGACCGGGCGGCAACGCGGAGTCCTGACCCGGAGCCCCGCTGACCCCTCGGGGTGGTGCCGGAGCCTCTGCCGGTGTCCTCACCGCGCCATGCCGCCGCCTGCGGACCTATCCTGCGATCTTGTCGTGCTGTCGCCCTTTGGCAGCACTCCCGGGCAGGAGGCGGTCGTGCGGTCCATCTGGCGTGGCGCGGTCTCCTTCGGGTTGGTCAGCATCGCGGTCAAGCTGTACTCGGCCACCGAGGACCACGACGTCCGCTTCCACCAGGTGCACAGGACCGACGGCGGCCGGGTGAAGTACAAGCGGATCTGCTCGGTGGACGGCGAGGAGATCGAGTACGGCGACATCGCCAAGGGCTTCGAACTCCCCGACGGCCAGCTCGTCATCCTCACCGACGCCGACCTCGACGAGCTGCCGCTGGGCACGCGGCACGAGATCGAGGTGCTGCAGTTCGTCGACCAGGAGCAGATCGACCCGATCCACTTCGAGAAGACCTACTACCTGGAGCCCGACGGCGTCGCCACCCGTCCCTACGTGCTGCTGCGCACCGCGCTGGAGAACGCCGGGCAGGTCGCCATCACCAAGATCGCCATCCGGCAGCGCGAGTCGCTGGCGGCGCTGCGGGTCCGCGAGGGCGTCCTCGTGCTGCACACCATGCGCTGGCCCGACGAGATCCGCCGTCCCGGCTTCGCCTTCCTGGACGAGGACGTTCCGGTGCGCCCGCAGGAGCTGCAGATGGCCGAGTCGCTCATCTCGACCATGGCCGGCGACTTCGATCCGGGCGCCTTCACCGACGAGTACCAGGCCGCGATGACCGCACTGCTGGAGGCCAAGCAGTCCGGCGGCGAGGTCCGGCCCGCGCCCGAGGCCGCCGACGCCGACGGCGGCGCCGTCGTGGACCTGATGAGCGCGCTGCGGCGCAGCGTCGAGCGGGCCGGCGGCACGGCGCCGGTCCGGTCCGACGACGGGACGGCGGGCGCGGACGGGGACATCGACGGGCACACCGACGGGGACACCGACGGGGACGACGACGCCGCCGCGGCGTCCGCTCCGGCGAAGCGCGCGCCGGCGAAGAAGGCCCCGGCCAAGGCGGCGAAGACGCCGGCCAAGGCGCCGGCGAAGAAGACCGCCGCCGCCGCCGCCAAGGCCCCGGCCAAGAAGGCCGCGGCGGACGGCGACGCGGGAGACAAGGACGCGGCGGACAAGGACGCGGCGGACAAGCCGGCCAAGCGGGCGGCCCGGCCCCGTAAGACCGCCTGATCCGCCGCCGGGCCTCCATGCCGCAGCCCCACCGGTCCTCCCTGCCGCCGCCCGCCGACCCGCTGGCGACCTACCGGGCCAAGCGGGACCCGGCCCGGACCGCCGAGTCGGTGCCAGCACCAGGCCGGCCGCTGCCGGCCGGCGACGACGACACCTTCGTCGTGCAGGAGCACCACACCCCGCGCGGGCGTGCGGGGGAGCGGGTGCACTGGGACCTGCGGCTGGAGCGCGACGGCGTGCTGAAGAGCTGGGCCGTGCCGAAGGGGCCGCCGACCGAGCCCGGCGTCACGAGGCTCGCCGTCCCCACCGAGGACCACCCGCTGGAGTACGCGGCGTTCGCCGGCACGATCGCCGCCGGGGAGTACGGCGGCGGCCGGGTCGCCATCTGGGACGCCGGCCGGTACGCCACCGAGAAATGGGCCGACGACCACATCACCGTGGCGTTCGACGGCACCCGGCTGGCCGGCCGGTACGTGCTGTTCCGGCTGCCCGACGGCGACTGGAACCTGCGCAAGCTGGACGACACAGCTCCGCGGGGGAACCGGATGCCTGCGGCGCCCCCCGATCCGGGGGCCCGCGAGGCGCTGGCCCCGGGCGTGCCCGAGGACGTGCCGCCGATGCTCGCCGCCATCGGTGAGCTGCCTCGCGCCGACGACCTGCGCTGGGGTTACGAGTTCAAGTGGGACGGCGTCCGGGCGCTCGCCCACGTGCGCGGCGGGCGGCTGCGGCTGCGTGCCCGCAGCGGCAACGACGTGACCGCGACCTATCCGGAGCTGCACCGGCTGCCCGAGGTGCTCTCCGGACACGACGTCGTGGTCGACGGCGAGGTGGTGGCCATGGACGCCGGGGGCCGGCCGGACTTCGGGCTGCTGCAGGGCCGGATGCACCGCACCGGCCCGGAGATCGCCGGGATGGCCGCCGCCGCTCCGGTGACCTACCTGGTCTTCGACCTGCTGGCACTGGACGGCGAGAGCCTGCTCGGGCTGCCCTACGCCGAGCGGCGGGAGCGGCTGGACGCCCTCGGACTCGTCTCCGACCGCTGGGTGACCACCCCGTGGTTCCGTGGCGACACCCCGGGCGTCGGCGACCAGGTGCAGGCAGCGAGCCTGGAGAACGGGCTGGAGGGCGTCGTCGCGAAGCGGCTCGGCTCTCCGTACCGTCCCGGGGGCCGGGGTCCGGACTGGCGCAAGATCAAGAACCTCCGCACCCAGTCGGTCGTCGTCGGCGGCTGGCGCCCGGGTGCCGGGCGGCGGGCCGGCGGCATCGGCTCGTTGCTGGTCGGGGTGCACGACGACACCGGGCGGCTGGTCTTCGCCGGGCACGTCGGCACCGGGTTCACCGCCGCAGCGCTCGCCGACCTCGGCCGGCTGGTCACCGGTCGGGCCACCTCGCCGTTCGCCGACGCGCTGCCGCGCGAGGTCGTCCGGGACGCGCACTGGGTGGAGCCGCTGCTGGTCGGCGAGGTGGCCTACACCGAGTGGACCAGGGACGGCCGGCTGCGGCACCCGTCCTGGCAGGGACTGCGGGACGACGTCCGGCCCGACCAGGTGGCGGTCGAGCCGTGAGCGAGCTCGCGAGCGAACCGGGGGGCAGGGCGGCTCGCCGAAGGCGCTCGACGAGCGCCAGCGAGGAGATCGCGTGAGGCAACGGGTGCACATCGAGGGCCGCCAGCTCGAGGTCTCGAACCTGGACAAGGTGCTGTTCCCCGAGGTCGGTTTCACCAAGGCCCAGGTCATCGACTACTACGTCCGGATCGCGCCGGTCCTGCTGCCGCACGTGGCCGGGCGGCCGGTCACCTTCACCCGCTGGCCGGAGGGCGTGGCGGGGCAGGCGTTCTTCGAGAAGAACAGCGCCCGGCACGCCCCGGCCTGGGTGCGGTCGGTGACGGTGCCCTCGCCCGGCAGCTCCCGCGGCCGGGAGACGCTGGACATGGTGCTGCTGTCCGCGGTGCCGGACCTGGTGTGGTCGGCGAACCTGGCCGCGCTGGAGGTGCACGTGCCGCAGTGGCGCATCGGCGAGGACGGCGAAGCCGAGCTGCCCGACCTGCTGGTGCTCGATCTGGACCCCGGCCCCGGTGCGGGGGTGCCGGAGTGCGCGCGGGTCGGCTGCCGGCTGCGCGAGCGGCTGCTGGCCGACGGGCTGGACCCGGTGGTGAAGACCTCCGGATCCAAGGGGCTGCAGGTCTACGCGCCGATCACCTGCACCGACAAGGACCACCCCAGCCGCTACGCCCGGGCACTGGCGCAGGAACTGACCCGGGAGACCCCCGAGGAGGTGGTCTGGCGGATGGACAAGTCGCTGCGCCCGGGCAAGGTGCTGGTCGACTGGAGCCAGAACAATCCCGCCAAGACCACCGTGGCGCCCTACTCGCTGCGCGCCCGGGCCGGAGCCACGGTCTCCACGCCGATCAGCTGGTCGGAGCTGGACGCCGTCCGGGACGGCGCGGACCCGGCGACGCTGCGGTTCGACACCGCCGCCGTGCTGGACCGGGTGGCCGGATGCGGCGACCTGTTCGACGTCGACGTGCGCCGCCGGACCCCGCTGCCGCCCGTCTGAGCCCGGCCCGCCCGGGGCAGAAATGGCCATGTCTGCCCCGGGTGGGACGATGCCCGCCGTGCCCGGCCCCGATCCCCGCTCCGCTCCCCGAGACGCCCGCTTCACCGACGTCGGCCGGCTGGTGGTCTCCTGCCCGGACCGGCCCGGCATCGTCGCGGCGCTGAGCGGGCTGCTGGCCGGCGCCGGCGCGAACATCGTCGACTCCCAGCAGCACTCCTCGGACCCCTCGGGCGGCACGTTCACCCTGCGGCTGGAGTTCTTCCTCGCCGGCCTCGGCACCCGCCGGGCCGACCTGGAGGCACGGCTGGCGACGCTGGCCGGGGAGTGGCAGCTCAGCTGGCGGCTGGCCGAGGCCCGGCACCGGCCGCGGCTGGCGGTGTTCGTGTCCCGGGCAGACCACGTGCTGCAGGAACTGCTGTACCGGGTGGACGCGGGCGACCTGCGCGCCGAGATCGCCGTCGTCGTCTCCAACCACCCCGACCTCGAGCCGGTGGCCCGCGCGCACGGCGTTCCCTTCCACCACGTTCCGGTGAGCCCGCAGACCAAGGCCGCGGCCGAGGCCCGCGCCCTGGAGCTGATCGGGGACGTCGATCTGGTCGTGCTGGCCCGCTACATGCAGATCGTCTCGGCCGACTTCTGCAGCCGCTTCCCCGAGCGGCTGATCAACATCCACCACAGCTTCCTGCCGGCGTTCGTCGGCGCGAACCCCTACCAGGCGGCGGCCGACCGGGGCGTGAAGCTGATCGGGGCGACCGCGCACTACGTGACCCCCGAGCTGGACGCCGGGCCGATCATCGAGCAGGAGGTGGCCCGGATCGACCACCGGGCCACCGTCGAGGACATGCGCCGGGTCGGCCGGTACGTGGAGCGGCAGGTGCTCGCGCAGGCGGTCACCTGGCACGTGGAGGACCGGGTCATCGTCGACGGCGCGAAGACCATCGTCTTCGCCTGAAGGAGGACCACCTGCCTCCGCCGCGAGCGTGGACGGCCCCGTCCCGGGTACCGCCCTGAGCTTGCGAAGGGTGGGCAGGACGGGGTCCTTCTCTTGACTCACTCAAAACAGTGGGGTTGAGTGGCCGGTGATGGAGACGGCTTGGGACGTCCGACTGCGGACGGCGGGGCTGCGCGTGACGCGGCCCGGCTGGCGGTGCTGGACGTGCTCGCCGGCCATCCGCACACCGACGCCGACAGCATCACCGCGGCCGCCCGAACCGCGCACCCCTCGCTCTCGCGGCAGGCGGTGTACGGGGTGCTGAAGGCGCTGGTCGCCGACGTGGACTGCGCCGTGGGGGCGGCTCCGTGCCTGACCCCCTCGGGCGCCGCGGGGTTCGCCGTCGACGAGGCCGAGGTCGTCTTCTGGGGACGCTGCGCCGACTGCCAGGTCGGGCGCGGGAAGCTCGGGTACCGATCACCCGGTGCCAGGGGGAAGAGCAGGGCAATCGGAGAGGAAATGCAGGCATGACCGACGTCGCATCGCAGGGATCCACGGCCGAGGACGACCGCCCGGTACTGACCAACCGTCAGGGCCACCCGGTCTTCGACAACCAGAACCAGCGGACGGTGGGCGCGCGCGGCCCGGCGACCCTGGAGAACTACCAGTTCCTGGAGAAGATCAGCCACTTCGACCGGGAGCGGATCCCCGAGCGCGTGGTCCACGCCCGCGGGGTGACCGCCTACGGCTACTTCGAGGCCGACGGAACCGTCGGCGACGAGCCGATCAGCACCTACACCCGCGCGAAGCTGTTCGCCGAGAAGGGCAAGAAGACCGATCTGGCGGTCCGGTTCTCCACCGTCGCCGGCGGCCGGGACTCCTCGGAGATGGCCCGCGACCCGCGCGGCTTCGCGGTGAAGTTCTACACCGAGGACGGCAACTGGGACCTCGTCGGCAACAACCTGGGTGTGTTCTTCATCCGGGACGCCATCAAGTTCCCCGACTTCATCCACTCGCAGAAGCCGGACCCGGTCACCTTCGAGGCGAACGTCGCCGAGCGGGCCTTCGACTTCTGGTCGCAGTCGCCCGAGGCCATGCACATGGTCACGCTGGTCCTCGGCCCCCGCGGGCTGCCGGCCACCTACCGGCACATGCAGGGCTTCGGCGTGAACACCTACAAGTGGGTGAACGCCCAGGGCGAGACCAAGCTGGTCAAGTACCACTGGCTGCCCGAGCAGGGCGTGAAGTCCTACACGGCCGCCGACGGTGCCGCCGTCCAGGCGCAGAACCTCGGCGCGCACACGAAGGACCTCTACGACGCCATCGGCGCCGGTGACTTCCCCTCCTGGGAGCTGCACGTGCAGCTGATGGACGACCACGACCACCCCGAGCTGGACTTCGACCCGCTCGACGACACGAAGGTCTGGCCGGAGAACGCCTTCCCGCTCCGCAAGGTCGGCACCATGACGCTGAACCGGATGCCGGAGAACTTCTTCACCGAGAACGAGCAGATCTCCTTCGGCACCGGCGTGCTGGTCGACGGGCTGGACTTCTCCGACGACAAGATGCTGGTCGGCCGGACGTTCTCCTACTCCGACACCCAGCGCTACCGCGTCGGCCCCAACTACCTGCAGCTGCCGGTGAACCAGGCGAAGAACGCCCGGGTCGCCACCAACCAGCAGGGCGGGCCGATGGCCTACTCCGTCGACGCGAACGGCGCCAACCCGCACGTCAACTACGAGCCGTCGATCACCGGCGGCCTGCGCGAGGCCCAGGCGCCCGCGCAGGACGAGGTGGGCCCGGAGATCGTCGGGAGGCTCACCCGCAAGCGGATCCCGCGCACGAACGACTACACCCAGGCCGGCGAGCGCTACCTGCTGTCGGAGCAGTGGGAGAAGGACGACCTGGTCGCCAACCTGGTCGGCGCGCTGACCCAGTGCCGCCGGGAGATCCAGGAGCGGATGGTCTGGCACTTCTTCATGTGCGAGGACGAGCTGGGCCAGCGGGTCGGCGAGGGGCTCGGCATCACCGCCGACGACGTCCGCGGGCTTCCGCCGCTGCAGAGCCAGACGCTCGACGACGAGGAGAAGCAGCGCGCGGCCAACCTGGGGAAGAACGGCCCGCGGGACGTCACCGGCCTGGTGATGACGCACTGCGTGCCGAACGAGCACGTCGCCGTCGCCGGCTGATCGCCCCAGTGGAGTGGGCGGCGGGGGCGCCCCCGCCACCCGGGGGCCGCCGGGGGCGGGGGCCGCGGGGGGGGGGGGGGGGGGGGGCGCCGCCCGCCGGCGCCCCCCGGGCCGCGACAAGCGGCGCGGCGGCTAGCAGGCAAGTGGTGAGGTAACGCAGGCGCATGGAAGGGCGACCTTTCGCGGGAAGGAGGCCGCTGTGAGCGGCGCAGCAGATAGGCGGGAGGCTCACGCCTCGGAGGCAGGCGTGGAGCCCTCGGCCCGGCGACACGCAA
>JAICZD010000025.1 GCA_025933855.1 Modestobacter sp.
TCCGCCGGCGGCCGGCTCCCGGCGCGACCGAGCACCGATGTGGCGAGGACGACCGCCGCGGCGATGGCCACGGCTGCGGTCGGCCACGCCCGCCGGCGGACTGCCACGACGACCGGCAGCAGGCAGCTGCCCGCGGCGTACGGGGTGAAGGTCAGTGCCGGCACCAGCGGGTAACCGCGCTCGCCGCCGGTCGCCCGGAGCAGCGCCCACACCGCCCACGGCACCGCCAGCACCGCCGGTTCCGCGCCGCCGGGGAGGGGCCGGCGCCAGGACATGATCGCGACGCTAGCCGCGCCGGCGGAACGTCGCAGGAACCGGCCGGGTGGGACGGACCGGTCCGCACCCCGGACCGGCCGGTGATCGGCGGGTGCGGTCGCGAGGCTGGTGCGGTAGGACGAGCCGTCCGGGTAACCCTGCTCCGGGCCGTGGAGAAGGAGCGCCGGTGACCGCCGTGCACCTGGAGATCGAGCGCAAGTACGACGTCGGGGAGGCGTTCGTGCTGCCCGACCTCGCCGGCCTGCCCGGCGTCGGCACCGTCGCCGAGCCGGTCGAGCACCACCTCGAGGCCGCCTACTACGACACGGCGGACCTGCGGCTGGCCCGCGCGCGGGTGACCCTGCGCCGGCGCACCGGAGGCCCGGACGCCGGCTGGCACGTCAAGCTGCCCGCCGCCGCCGGCGCCCGCCGGGAGCTGCACTCCCCGCTCGGCCGGGCCTCCCGGACGCCGCCCAAGGCGGTGCTGTCCCCGGTGCTGGGCATCGTCCGGACGGCGCCGACCACGCAGGTGGCCCTGCTGCGCACCCACCGGGTCGTCACCGAACTGCGCGGCGCCGGCGGCGCGGTGCTCGCCGAGGTGGCCGACGACCACGTGACCGGCACCGCGTTCCCGGCCGAGCCCGGGGACGCCGCGGTGGTCACCGCCTGGCGCGAGGTCGAGGTCGAGCTGGTCACCGGGGACGACGCGCTGCTGTCCGCGGTCGGGGCCGCCCTCGTCGCCGCCGGCGCGGAACCCAGCCGGTCGCGCTCGAAGCTGACCCGGCTGCTCGCCGACCGGCTCGCGGAGGACCCGCGCACCGAGGCCGGTGACGAGCAGCGGCCGACACCGCCCGAGGTCGGCAACGTCGGCAGGGTCGGCAAGGTAGGCAAGGTCGGCAAGAAGGAACGCCGGCGGCGCGTGGCGAGCGGTTCACAGCCGGTGGGGGACGTCGTCCGGGCGGCGCTGGCCGCCCACTTCGCCGCCCTGCTGCGGGCCGACGTCATGGTGCGCACCGGCGCGCCCGACGGCGTCCACCAGGTCCGCGTCACCTGCCGCCGGCTGCGCAGCGTGCTGGCCGCCTTCCGCCCCGTGCTGGACGCCGGGCAGGCCGAGCCGGTGCGCGCCGAGCTGCAGTGGATCGGCGCCCAGCTGGCCGGCTCCCGGGACGCCGAGGTCGCCGTCGCCCACCTGCGCGACACCGTCGGCGCCCAGCCGCCGGAGTTCGTCCTCGGCCCGATCGCCGCGCGACTGCAGCAGGAGGACCTGCGCGACGAGGTCGCCGGGGAGAACGCCGCCCGCCGGGCGCTGTCCCGCCCGCGCTACCTCGCGGCGCTCGACGCGCTGGCCGACCTGGTCGCCGCACCGCCGCTGACCGACCGGGCGGCCGAGCCCGCCGCCCCGGTGCTCGCCGAGGTCCTCGGGCACACCGGACGGCGGCTGCGCCGGACGGTCCGCCGGGCCCGCGACAACGACGACCCGGCGGCGCTGCACGAGGTCCGCAAGGCGGCCAAACGGCTGCGTTACACCGCCGAGGTCGCCGCGGACGTGCTCGGCGACCCGGTGCCGGAACTGCTCACCGCCCTGGAGGACGTGCAGCAGGTGCTCGGCGACCGGCAGGACACGGTCCTCACCCGCCGGCTGTGCCTGCAGCTGGGACGGAAGGCGTTCGCGGCGGGGGAGAACGCCTGGACCTACGGGCGGCTGCACGCGCTGGAGCAGTGCCGGGCCGAGCAGGCCGAACGCGACTTCTGGTCCCGCTGGCCCGCCCTGCGCCGCACCCTCGAGGCCGCCACGGCATGACGGCCGGCCGGTCAGTTCGGGGCGCCGCGGGGTCAGGGCGGAGCCCGCCCGGCACGGACCACGCACTCCCGAAGAAGGCCGGGATGTGCGGCGGCCGTGAGGCCCCCCGTGCCCTCGCGGCCGCCGCGAACCGTTGGTACACACAGAACGTGGCCGCGACGTGGCCGCGGAACCGCAGGGGCGGGCGATGCACCGGGATGTCGGTCTGGCGCTGGCGGCGCAGCGGCTGGCAAGTCTGCTCGACGAGCCGCCGTACCGCCGGAAGTGGCAGGTCCACAGCAGTGTCCGGCGGGCCGACCTGCCGCGTGCCGCGGTTGCCGCGGTGCTGTCCGGCTACCTCTACGAGGCCGGGGAGGTGGGCCCGCAGCACCGCCCGCGCAGCCTGGAGAACCGCGTCGGCCGGGCGCTGAACGGGCAGCGGCTGTCCGACCGCACGCTGGAGTTGTTCATCGCGGCGTTCGGGATGACGACCGCGGAGGCCGAGGAGCTGCGCGCGCTGCGCCGCGGCCACACCACCGCCGACCGGCTGGTGGTGGCCACCTCGCTGCACGGCGAGCGGCCGATGCCCCGGCGGACGGCGCGCACCCTGCAGGTCGCCGAGCAGCACGAGGTGGGCGCCGACCGTGCCCCCCGGCAGCACGTCACCCGGCAGCTGCTGGAGGCCGTCGAGGAGACCGACCGGCACCACTACGTCTTCGACACGGCCCACGCCGCCGTGGCGGTGACCGTCGGCGGCTCGCCGACCACGGCCTTCCGCGTCGCCGGCACGCCGCTGGTGGTGGTGGAGATCGTGCTGACCCGCCCGCTGCTGCCCGGGCAGACCACGTACCTGGAGTACCAGACCGTCTTCGCCTATCCCGAGCCGCCGGCACCGGAGTTCCGCCGCGGCGTCAAGGCCACGGTGCGGCACGTCGCGCTGACCGTGAAGTTCGACGAGGCGGTCCAGCCGCGGAAGGTGCTGCGCGGCCGGTGGGCGTCGGTCGAGGACGCCGAGCCGGTCGAGGCCGAGCCGGTGCAGCTGGTGGGCGGGCAGACCTCCCTCGAGCTCGTTCCAGACAGCTCCTGCGTGGTCGGCTACACCTGGCGCTGGTGACCACGAGGGCCAAAGTCGCGATTTTGGCCCGTCGGGGCGAGCCGCACGCGGTCTCTTCGTTCGGTCAGGACGGGCGGGAGCCACCATACGTCATGACGTCTAGACGTCTCCTGGTGCAGTACCTTTCCGGTGTGTCGAGTGCCGCGGCGGGGCCCAAGTACCTCGCCGTCCGGGAGGCGCTCCGCCGGCGCGCCGCCGCGCTGCCCGAGCACACCCTCCTGCCGCCGGAACCGGTGCTCTGCGCCGAGTACGGCGTCAGCCGGATCACCCTGCGCCGCGCGGTCGACGGCCTGGTCGCCGACGGTCACCTGGTCCGCGAGCAGGGCCGGGGCACCTTCGTCAGCCGGCCGGGCATCCGGCACGAGTACCGCGAGAGCTTCGTCCACCGGATCGCCGGCTTCCACTCGGTGATGACCGAGCAGGGCGCCCAGGTCGGCACCACCGTGCTGGCGCAGGGCATCGTCCCCGCGGCTCCGGCGATCGCCGCGGAGCTGTCGGTGGGCACCGCCGAGGACGTCGTCGAGCTGGTTCGGCTGCGCAGCGTCGACGGGCTCCCCAACCACGTCGTCCGCAGCTTCCTGCCTGCGGCGACCTACCCGAAGGCCGCGACCGAGGACTTCGGCCACGGCTCGCTCTACGAGTTCCTCCGCCGCGGGTACGAGGCCGACCTCGCGCACGCGCGCATCGTCGTCGACGTCGGGACGGCGGCCGCCGACGAGGCCGACCTGCTGCAGGTCATCGCCGGGTCCCCGTTGCTCGTCGTCCGGACCACCGTCCGCGACAGCGCGGACCACCCGCTGGTGCACTCATTCTCCCGGCTGCGCCCCGACGTCAGCCAGGTCGAGTTCGAGGTATCGGTCGGGGGTCGGTGAGCCGTTTCCCGGGGTAGGGGAGCGGCATGACCGTCAGCTACTTCGCCCTGTACCGGACGCCCGAGGACCCCGCCGACTTCGAGAAGAAGTACTTCGGCACGCACGTTCCGCTGGTGGAGAAGACGCCCGGGCTGGTCGACAACCGGGTGCACCGGGTCATCCGCCAGTTCGTCGGCAAGCCCAGCTACCACCTGATCGCCGAGCTGGTCTTCGAGTCGCCCGAGTCGATGAAGGCGGCGTTCGAGTCACCGGAGTGGACGGCCGCCGGGGACAACCTGCGCGAGTGGGGCGCGATGGAGCTGGTCACCATGTTCTCCGCCGAACCGCACGGGCCCGGCACCACGGCCTGATCTCCCGGCGCCGCCGGAGCCGGCGGAGGTCAGCTCTCGGGTGTGACGACCGGCTCGACCTGGCCCAGCCCCGCTCGGGCCTCGGCGAGCAGGACCTGGTCGAGCGCGTAGCCGAGATGCCGGCCCAGGTCGGTGACGACCGTGCGCAGCGCCGGGTCGAGGTTCCGCCGCCCGGCCCAGCTGAGCAGCAGGGCGCCCGAGGAGGAGTGCTGACCCAGCTGGAGCGGAACCGCCAGCACCGACTCGCCGGCGGAGCCGGGCGGCGGACCGGGCGCCGCCGGCCCGGTGGTGTCGGAACCCCCGGCGGTGACCAGCCGGCGTTCCCGCACGGCGACGGCCAGCGGGTGGGCGTCGTCCAGGTTTAGCTCGACCACCCGCAGGCGTGTGCCCTCCGCCGGGCCGGCGGGGTGGGCCTGCAGCAGCCGGCTTCCCGGCTGCGTCACCCCGAGCATCGCTCCCGCTGCGCCGAGCGGGGAGCGGACCAGCCGGTCCACCGTGCCCAGCACGTCGTCCAGGCTGGTGACGTCCAGCAGCGCGGTGCTGGTGCGGGCCACCAGCCGGGCCCGGTCGGCCCCGGCTTCGGCCTCCTGGAACGCGGCGCGCGCGGCTGCGGCGGCGCGCTGGGCCTGGGCGGCCGCCCGCTCGGCGGCCATCCGCGCCTCCCGCTGGGCCAGCTCCAGGGTGTGCACCTGCAGCCGCAGTGAGCACTCCGCGGCGAGGCGCTCCAGCAGCGCCAGCTCGGCGGGCGACCAGTCCCGTGGCTCGACGTCCACCGCGCACAGCACACCCAGCGGCCGGCCCTGCGCGTCCGGCAGCGCCGCCCCGGCGTAGGCCACCGCGGTCATGGCGGGCAGCGTGGGGTTGCCGTGCAGCAGCGCGTCCTCCCGGACGTCCCGGATGAGCAGGGGGCGGCCGGTGCCGGCGACGCGCTGGCTCGGCGACCGGCCCAGCGGCAGCGACCGGAGGCCGTCCCAGTGGGGTGGGGTGCCGACCGCGCCGGGAAAGACCAGTCCGCCCTTCGTCACCAGGACGACGAAGGCCATCGGGACCGACAGCAGCCGAGCGAGCCGGCGGGCCACCTCGTCGAACTCGGGGTGCGGTCGGGCCGGCAGCGCCGCCCAGGTGGGCAGCTCGAACTCGCCGTACCCGTCCATGCGTCCCCCGGTTCTCCGCCCGGCATACGTCGCCGAAGCAACCCGATGCTGTCAGACGACGGCGGGCGGTGGCCGCCGGCCGGAGGACCGACAACGGCGATCCACGTGGAACATCCGTCCGTGGGGCGGTCAGAGCTCGACGGAGTCGCCTGGCGCCAGCCGGGTGTAGGGCGTCGGCGTCCCGGGCCCGCGCTCGCCGAGCAGCCCGGCGACCAGGCCCAGCCCGCGGTCGTTGAGCAGGCCGTCGTGCACCCCGTAGGCGCGGTCGGCCCGGACCTCGCGGACGTAGTCGATCAGCTCGCCGGTCTTCGACCAGGGGGCGTGGGCAGGCACCAGCAGGGTGGGGACGGCGGTGTCGGGCACGGTGAGCGCATCGCCGGGGTGGAAGACCTGTCCCGCCACCAGAAAGCCCACGTTGCGTACCCGCGGGATGTCCGGGTGGATGACGGCGTGCCACTCGCCGTGCACCTGGACGTCGAAGCCGGCCACGGTCAGTGCGTCCCCCGCGCCGACCGTGTGCACCCGGCGTCCGGCGCCCTCGAGCTGCGCGGCCACCGCCGGATTGGTCCACACCTCCAGCGCCGGATCGGCGTCCAGCGCGGCGCGGGTGCGGTCGGCCAGGAAGTGGTCGGCGTGCTCGTGGGTGATCAGCACCGCGGAGGCGCCGTCCCAGGCGGAGTCCTCGGTGAACGACCCGGGGTCGACGACCAGCCGGCGGTCGCCGTCGGAGAACACGACACAGGCGTGGCCGAGCTTGGTGAGCTGCACAGGGACCTCCTCGTGGGATGCGGGCGAGTTCCCGGGACGCTGCCACGGGCCGTCTGCTGCGGCGTGCCCGGGGGTCCCCCGAAGGGGTGATCCGGTCCCGGTGCTGGTCCCGGTGGACTGCGGCCGGGCCCGGGCGGTGCCGACTACCCGGAGGTGACCGTTGACACCGCCACCCTGACCCACGCCGCCGCCCGCAGCCGCGCGCACGGACCCACCGCAGCCCTCTGGCACGCCGTCGAGGTGCACCGCCTGGCCGCGGAGGTCGACGGCGCCTGCGAGCTGACCCTCTGCGGCGCCCTGGCCCGGGTCAGCGTCGAGCAGTCCTGGCCGGTGAACGGCCGCGACGTCTGCCCGACCTGCCGCTCGCTCGTGTGAGCCTCAAGAGCCGGTGAACACCGGCGGGCGCTTGGCCAGGAAGGCCTCGACCGCCTCGCGGTGGTCCGCGGTGCCGCCCAGCTCGGTCTGCAGCCGGGCCTCCCGGGCCAGGCTGTCGGCCAGCGAGTCCGTGGCCGCCGAGGCGAGCACCTCCTTGATCGCCCGGTAGGCGAGGGTCGGGCCGGCGGCCAGCCGCGCGGCCAGCGCCTGCGCCTCGGGCAGCACCCGGTCGGCGCCCACGACCCGGTGCACCAGCCCCCACTGCGCCGCGGTCTCCGCGGGGAACGGCTCCGGCAGCAGCAGCAGCTCGGCCGCGCGCGACGCCCCCACGCAGTGCACCAGCCGGGAGGCCAACCCGGAGTCGCTGGACAGCCCGATCCCGGCGAACGCCGTGGTGAACTTCGCCCCCGCCGCCGCGACCCGCAGGTCGCCGGCGAGCGCCAGACCCATCCCGGCGCCCGCGCAGGCGCCGTTGATCCCCACGACCAGCGGCACGCGCAGCTCCGACAGGGCCAGCACCAGCGGGTTGTATTCCTCCTCCACCACCGACAGCGAGGTCTCGGCGTTGCCGCGGAGCGACCCGACGTGCTCGCCGAGGTCCTGCCCGACGCAGAACGCCCGGCCGGTGCCGGTCAGCAGCACCGCCCGCACGGCGGGGTCGGCGGCCACCTCGCGGACGACGGTCAGCAGCTCCCTGCGCAGCACGTGGGACAGCCCGGGACGCTGCAGGGTCAGCGTCGCGACGCCGTCCGCGTCGGTGCGGGTGACGGTCGGCTCGGACATCGTCGTCCTCTTTCAGGAGTAGTCGTGGAAGCCGCGGCCGGTCTTGCGGCCGAGCTCGCCGGCGGCCACCTTGTCCCGCAGCAGCTGCGGCGGGGTGAACCGCTCACCCAGCGTGCTGGCCAGGTACTCGGCGATCGCCAGCCGCACGTCCAGCCCGACGAGGTCGGTGGAGCGTAGCGGGCCCATCGGGTGCCGGTAGCCCAGCTCCATGGCGGCGTCGATGGCCTCGGCGTCCGCGACGCCCTCCTCGAGCATCCGGATCGCCTCCAGGCCGAGCAGCACGCCCAGCCGGGAGGACGCGAAGCCGGGGGAGTCCTTGACCACGACGTCGGTCTTGCCGAGCGCGCGCACCCAGCCGCGGGCCGACTCCACCACATCCGCGCCGGTCCCCGGGGCGACGACGACCTCGACCAGCCTCGACGCCGGCACCGGGTTGAAGAAGTGCATCCCCAGGAACCGCGCCGGGCGCTGCAGCGCGGCGGCGAGCTCGGTGACCGACAGCGACGAGGTGTTGGTCGCCAGCACCGCGTCGGGGCGCAGCGCGGTCTCCGCGGCGCTGAGGACGGCGACCTTGAGGTCGGCCCGTTCGGGCACGGCCTCGACCGCCAGCCCGGTCTCCGGCGACAGCTCGGCGGCCGAGTCGACCAGCGCCAGCCGGGCCAGGACGTCGTCCACCGCGCCGGTGAGCTTTCCCCGCCGGGCGGTCTCCGCCAGGCCGTCGGCCACCCGGCCACGGGCCGCCTCGGCGGCCTCCGCGCCGGCCTCGACGACCTCCACCCGGGCCCCGGCGGCCAGGAAGGCCTGCGCGATCCCGGCTCCCATCCGGCCGCCACCGATCACACCGACCCGCTCCGGCACGCCACTGGTCATGGGCCCGATCTCAGCACACGGCCCGGACGGCGCAAGGCCGGACCGTGCGGCGCCGAGGGGCACATGTGCACGGGCGGGACGCGAGTGATTAAGGTAAGGCTGCCCTTCGTCGCCGGATGGAGGTCGGTGTCGTCGGAGGTGTTGCCATGGGTCAGGTCTTCCTGGCCAGCTACCTGATCGGCCTGCGCGAGGGCCTGGAGATGGTGCTCATCGTCAGCGTGCTGGTGGCATACCTGGTCAAGACGGGACGCCGGCGGCACCTGCTGCCCGTCTGGGGCGGGGTCGCCGCCGCGGTGGCGCTGTCGATCGGCTTCGGCTGGGCGCTCAGCTACGTCTCCACCACCGTGCTCGGCGGCCCCGGTCAGGAGCTCTTCGACGCCATCACCTCCACGGTCGCCGTCGCCCTGGTCACCTGGATGGTGTTCTGGATGCGCCGCACCGCCAGGCGGATCTCCGGCCAGCTCCGCGGCCGGCTCGACGACGCGATCGGCCTGGGCATCGGCGCCGTCGTCGGCATCGCCTTCCTCGCCGTCGTCCGCGAGGGCTTCGAGACGACGCTGCTGTTCTTCGCCTCCGCGCGGGGGGCGACCACCGCCT
Organism: Modestobacter sp.; assembly: GCA_025933855.1. Taxonomy (GTDB): domain Bacteria; phylum Actinomycetota; class Actinomycetes; order Mycobacteriales; family Geodermatophilaceae; genus Modestobacter. The sequence goes on from JAICZD010000025.1 coordinate 8,919, forward strand.
CGCCGCTGCTCGGCCTGGCCGGTGGGCTGCTCACCGCGGTCGTGGCCGGCGTGGCGCTGTACCTCGGGGCCATCCGGATCAACCTGTCCAGGTTCTTCACGGTCAGCGGCGTCCTGCTGGTCCTCGTCGCCGCCGGGATCTTCAAGTACGCGGTGCACGACTTCCAGGAGGCCGGGGTGCTGCCCGGCCTGACCACCCATGCCTTCGACGCGTCGAGCTGGCTGGACCCTTCCAGCTGGTACGGCGCCCTGGTCGCCGGCCTGTTCAACATCACGCCCCAGCCCAGCGTGCTGGAGACCATCGCCTGGATCGCCTACCTGCTGCCGGTGCTGACCCTGTTCCTGCTCCCCGGGCGCACCGCCCGGTCCACGCCGGCCCCTGCGCCGGCTCCCGACGTCGCTCCGGAGAACCCTCGGCATGCTCAAGCTCGCGCGTGACCGCACCGCCCTCGCGGCGGTGGGAACGCTGTCCGCCCTGTCCCTGGCCGCCTGCGGCGGCGGGACCGATGCCGACCAGCCTGCGGCGGAGGGGGCGCCGACCATCGCCGTGACCGCCACCGACGACAGCTGCGACGTGGCGACCGCCGACCTCGACGCCGGCACGCACCGGTTCGCGGTCACCAACACCGGCAGCAAGGTCACCGAGTTCTACGTCTACGCCGACGGCGACCGGGTGGTCGGCGAGGTGGAGAACATCGCGCCCGGGGTGGCGCGCGAGCTGCTGGTGCAGCTGCCGGCCGGCACGTACCTGGCCGCCTGCAAGCCGGGGATGACCGGCGACGGCATCCGCAGCACGCTGACCGTCAGGGGGGACTCGGCGCCGGTGGCGGAGGACCAGGCCCTGGCCGCGGCCGGCACCGACTACCAGCGCTACGTGCAGAGCCAGACCGGCGCGCTGGTCGAGCAGACCGCCGCGTTCGTGCACGCGGTCAAGGCCGGGGACGTCGCCGGCGCGCAGGCGCTGTACCCGGTGGCGCGCACCTACTGGGAGCGGATCGAGCCGGTCGCCGAGAGCTTCGGCGACCTCGACCCGGTCATCGACGGCCGCGAGGGCGACCAGGCCGAGGGAGAGGACTTCACCGGCTTCCACCGGATCGAGCAGGCGCTGTGGCAGACCGGCGACCTCGCGGCGATGGGCCCCTACGCGGACCGGCTGCTGGCCGACGTGCAGGAGATCGCCACCCGGGCGAACGAGGTGCAGCTCGATCCGCTGCAGCTGGCCAACGGCGCCAAGGCGCTGCTCGACGAGATCGCCACCGGCAAGATCACCGGAGAGGAGGAGCGGTACTCCCACACCGACCTGTGGGACTTCCAGGCGAACCTGGACGGCTCGCAGAACGCCGTCCAGGCGCTGCGCCCCTCCCTGGCCGAGGCCGATCCGGAGCTGGTCGCGCGGATCGACGAGCGCTTCGCCGCCACCCAGGCCGAGCTGGCGGCGTACCGCTCGGGTGACGGGTTCCTCTCCTACGAGCAGCTGACCGAGCCGCAGCTGCGCGGGCTCAGCGACAGCATCACGGCGCTGACCGAGGCCGTCAGCCAGGTCGCTGCCGTCGTCGCCCAGCGGTGACCGGGGCCGCCGACCGCGAGCGCCCCTCCGGCGGGCTGTCGCGCCGCCGCTTCTTCGGGCTCGCCGGCGCCGGTGCCGGCGGGGTGCTCGCCGCTGGGGTCGCCGGCGGCGCGATCGGCCGGGCCACCGCGGCGGATGCGCCGGTGACCGACCCGGCCGGGGCGACCGGCGCCGTTCCGTTTCCCGGCCCGCACCAGGCCGGCATCGTCACCCCGGCCCAGGACCGGCTGCACTTCGTCGCCTTCGACGTGATCACCGAACGCCGCGACGAGCTGGTCGGGATGCTGAAGGCCTGGACCGACGCGGCCCGCCGGATGACCGCCGGCCAGGACGCCGGGGAGGTCGGTGCGGTCGCCGGCGGTCAGTACGCGGTGCCCGACGACACCGGTGAGGCTCTCGGGCTGCCGCCGTCCGGGCTGACCCTGACCATCGGCTTCGGCCCGACGCTGTTCACCACCGCCGACGGCACCGACCGGTTCGGGCTGGCCGCCCGCCGGCCCGCGCCGCTGGCCGAGCTGCCGGCCTTTCCCGGTGACGCGCTCGACCCCGCCCGCAGCGGCGGTGACCTGTGCGTGCAGGCCTGCGCCGACGACCCGCAGGTGGCGGTGCACGCCATCCGCAACCTGTGCCGGCTCGGCGCCGGGACGGTCGGCGTGCGGTGGTCCCAGCTCGGCTTCGGGCGGACGTCGTCCACCTCGAGCGCGCAGGCCACGCCGCGGAACCTGTTCGGCTTCAAGGACGGCACCGGCAATCTGAAGTCGGAGAACGGCGCGGCGCTGGACCGGTTCCTCTGGGTGGGCGAGCAGGACCCGGGCGCGGACTGGCTGGCCGGCGGCTCCTACCTGGTCACCCGGCGGATCAGGATGCGGATCGAGCCGTGGGACACCGCGACGCTGGCCGACCAGGAGCAGACCATCGGGCGCACCAAGGGTTCCGGTGCCCCGCTCGGCCAGGCGGCTGAGTTCGACCCGGTGGACTTCACGGTCACCGCCGGCACGCAACCGGCCATCCCGAGGAACTCGCACGTCTTCCTCGCCCACCCGGCCAACGCCGGGACGGCGATCCTGCGCCGCGGGTACAGCTTCGTCGACGGCTCCGACGGGCTGGGCCGGCTGGACGCCGGGCTGTTCTTCATCGCCTACCAGCGCGACCCCGGGACCGGGTTCGTCCAGGTGCAGCGCAACCTGCGCAGCGACGCGATGAACGAGTACATCCAGCACACCTCCTCAGCGGTGTTCGCCTGCCCACCCGGGGTCACCGGCCCCGGCGACTGGTGGGGCCGCGCGCTGTTCAGCTGACCGCGCTGCGAACCGCCGACTCGACCTAAGGTCGCGCCATGAGCGCAGACGCGGTCGGGCGGATGCGGGTGGTTCTCGCCCCCGACTCCTTCAAGGGCACCCTCGGCGCAGCCGAGGCGGCCGACGCGCTGGCCGCCGGCTGGCGCCTCCGCCGTCCGGACGACGACCTGGTCACCCTGCCCCTCGCCGACGGCGGGGAGGGCACGCTGGACGCCCTGGGCCACGACGTGCCCGGGGCCGACTGGCGGGAGACCGAGGTGAGCGGGCCCGACGGCCGGCCGGTGCGTGCGGCCTGGCTGCTGCTGCCCGACGGCACGGCGGTGGTGGAGATGGCCCGGGCCGCCGGCCTGCCGTTGCTGACCGAGCCCGATCCGCTCGGCGCCACCACCCGGGGTCTCGGTGAGCTCCTGGCCGTTGTGGTCGCCGACCCGGCCGTGCACCGGGTGATGCTCACCGTCGGTGGATCGGCGACCACCGACGGCGGCACCGGGGCGCTGGCCGCCCTGGGCGCACGGTTCCTGGACGCCGACGGCGCCGACCTGCCGCCCGGTGGAGGAGCCCTGGCCCGGCTGGCCAGGGTCGACCTGGGCGGCCTCGTCCCGCCGCCGCCCGGCGGGGTGCAGTGCCTGGTCGACGTGACCGCTCCGCTGCTCGGCCCGCTCGGGGCGGCCGGCCAGTTCGGCCCGCAGAAGGGCGCGACCCCGGCGCAGGTTGCCGAGCTCGACGCCGCCCTGGCCCGGCTCGCCGAGCACCTGCACGGCGACCCCGACGCCCCCGGGGCGGGCGCCGCGGGCGGCACCGCGTTCGGCTTCGCGGCGTGCTGGGGAGCGCAGTTCGTCAGCGGCGCGGACGCCGTCGCCGCCGCCGCCGGGCTGGACGACGCGCTGGCCGGAGCCGACCTCGTGGTGACCGGTGAGGGCCAGTTCGACGCCCAGTCGCTGCGCGGCAAGGTGGTCGGCGCGCTCGTCGAGCGGGCCCGCACGGCCCGGGTTCCGGTCACCGTGGTGGCCGGGCGGGTGGACGCCGACGGGGACCTGCCGGTCGCCGGCACCCTGTCGCTCACCGACCTGGCGGGGTCGGCGGCGGCGGCCATGGCCGAGCCGGCCCGCTGGCTGACCGAGGCCGGCCGGCTGCTGGCGACCGGGGCGCGAGGACACTGAGAAGGCGGGCACTGCCCGGCCAACTTCATGTGTCGTGGGCGCGGAGACAGGGCACTCAGGCCTGGAACGTCCAGCGGGCCATCGTGGGCCGGCGCTCCGGGCGCGCGCACGGCACCAGAGGACGAGGAGAATCGACGGACGTGGTGGAGCCCACGAGGAACAGCCTCGGGAACCGCTACGACCTCAGCGGCCTGCTGGCCACCGGCGGCATGGGGCAGGTGTGGCGCGCGCACGACCGGCTGCTCGGGCGCGCGGTCGCGGTCAAGGTGCTGCGCAGCGAGTACACCGGCGATCCGCAGTTCCGGGCCCGCTTCCGCGCCGAGGCCCACCACGCCGCCGCGCTGAGCCACCCCAACATCGCCGCCGTGTTCGACTACGGCGAGGAGCAGACCACCGACGGCTCGGGCGAGCACCTGGCCTACCTGGTGATGGAGCTCGTCGAGGGCGAGTCGCTGTCCGCCCTGCTGGCCCGCACCGGCCCGCTGTCGCCCGAGCAGACCCTCGTCGTCCTCCGGCAGACCGCCGCCGCGCTCGCCGTCGCGCACGCGGCCGGCGTGGTGCACCGCGACGTCAAGCCCGGCAACGTGCTCGTCCGCGAGGACGGCACCGTCAAGATCACCGACTTCGGCATCGCCTGGTCGGCCGGCAGCGTGCCGCTCACCCAGACCGGGCAGGTCGTGGGCACGGCCGCCTACCTCTCCCCGGAGCAGGCGGCCGGCAGCCACGCGACGCCGGCCAGCGACGTGTACTCCCTGGGCATGGTCGGCTACGAGTGCCTGACCGGGCACAAGGCCTTCGACGGCGACAACTCCGTGGCGATCGCCGTGCGCCAGTTGCGCGACCAGCCCGCACCGCTGCCGGCTGAGGTGCCCGCCGGGATCCGCGCGCTGATCGGGCACGCGCTGGTCAAGGACCCGGCCCACCGCTGGGCCGACGGCGCCGCATTCGTCGCCGCGATCGACGACGTCCGGGCCGGCCGTGCCCTGCCCCCGGTTCCGCACAGCGACACGCAGAACTACTGGCTGGTGCCCGGCGGCCCGTTGGACGCCGGGGCGCCGAGCACCGCCGGGGCGACGCCCGCCGTCACCGAGAGCACCCCCCGTCCCGGCGCCCACCGGGACCCCGGTGCCGGTCGTCCGCGGGCCGTGGTCGCACCCCCGGTCTCCCGGCGTCGCGCCCGGTTCGGCCGGGTCCTGGTGCCGCTGCTGGCGCTGCTGGTCGGCGCGGGTGTCGCCGCCGTCGTCCTGCAGCGGTTGGACAACACCGACGCCCCGGTCGCGGCCGCCCAGGTCGCCGATCAGGTGGGCAGCCAGGTCGCCGGTGCGGCGGCCGGCACCGACCCCACCGGACTGGTCCTCGACGACGCCGACTACCTCGACCGGCCGGTCGACGACGTGCTCGCCGAGATCACCGCCCTCGGCCTGGTGGTCGACCGGCAGCCGGTCACCACGGCGGACGTCACCCCGGGACTGGTGATCGCCGTGTCCCCGTCCGCCCGGGCGCTCCAGCCGGGCACGCACGTGCTGGTCAGCTACGCGGTCGCGCCGCGGGACGACGCGCCGGCCTCGACGACCCGCAAGCGGGCGCCGGTCGAGTCGGTGGTGCAGCCGCCGGCGAGCACGGCCGCGACGACCACGTCCGCCGTCCCCGCGCCGACCGGTACGTCCGCCTCCGGCACGACGTCCCGCTCGAGCACGACGGCCGGCAGCCCCACGACCTCCTCCCCCGGCGACGACGACACGACCAGCTCGGCCCCGCCCAGCTCGACCGCTCCGTCCACCAGCAAGTCCCACGGCGGCGGCGCCGGCGGGGGTGCCGGTGGCGACCCGGGCAGCGGCTCGGCCGGACCGGGCAACGGGCAGGGCGACGGCCAGGGCGCCGGGCAGGGCAACGGACAGGGCAACGGGCAGGGCAACGGGGACCCCGGCGCGGCGTCCTGAGCCCGGACACGGACACCGGTAGCCGTCGCCGTTCCGCTGGAAACAGCAGCCGCGGCGGTATCCTGCGACCTGCGGCAGCGCCGCCGCGCACGTGGAGCGACCCGGGGGGACCGTGGGCGACCTGCCGGAGAGCCTGCACGCTCCCGGCCTGGCCGCCACCGACTACGCGGCCGTCTTCCGCGCGATGCCGACGCCGTACCTGGTCCTGACGCCGGACCTGGTCATCGCCGACGCGAACGCCGCCTACCTGGCCACCACCGGCCGTGGGCTGGATGAGCTGATCGGCCGGCCCGTCTTCGAGGCGTTCCCCGGCAATCCGAACGAGCTGGACCCCGACGGCGGGGTGGCGAAGATCCGGGCCTCGTTCCAGCGCGCCCGCGACACCGGCCGGCCGGACACGATGCCGGTGCAGGAGTACGACATCCCCGACGGGGACGGCGGCTTCGCCAAGCGGTTCTGGAGCCTGATCAGCATTCCGGTGCTCGGCTCGGACGGGCACTGCCGGTACGTGCTCCAGCGCGCCGAGGACATCACCGGCTACGTCGGTGCGCTCGACTCCGGGACGGACCCGGACAGCCAGGAGACCTGGCGGCGGCGCGCCCTGGACGTGCAGGCCGACCTCTACGCGCGGGGCATCGAGCTGCAGGCCGCCCGTGCCGCGGAGGCCGTGACCGCACGCCGGCTGGCCGCGCTGGCCGAGGTGTCGCTGCAGGTCAGCCGCGCGGAGACGGTGGAGGAGCTGATCAAGGTGGTCACCGAGGGCGGGCTGACCGCTGCCCTGGGTGCGCATGGCGGCGCGGTCGCCGTCCCGGAGGACGACCACCACCTGCGCCTGGTGATGACCGAGGAACTGGCGCCCGCCGCCGGCGGCGGCGACGGCGTGCTCCCCCTGGACGCGCCCTACCCCGGATGCGTCGCGGCGCGGACCGGCGAGCTCGTGGTCCTCCCCGACCGGGCGGCGACCGAGGCGTTCGGGGTGGAGCTGCGCGAGGTGTCCGCCCGCACCGGCGCGGAGTCCTGGGTGGCGCTGCCGCTGCAGACCGCCGGCCGGCGGCAGGGCTCCCTCAGCGTGGCCTGGCGGGGACCGCGCTCCTTCGCCGCGGAGGAGATGCAGCTGCTCGTCGCCTTCGCCGCCCAGTGCGCGCAGGCGCTGGAACGGATCAGCACCGGGGAGACCGAGCGGGTGGCGCACGCCGCCGTCTCGGGCATGGCCGAGGCGCTGCAACGCAGCCTGCTCACCGATCCGCCGCAGCCCGGCCATCTGGAGCTCGTCGCGCGGTACGTCCCGGCTGCCTCGCTGGCCCAGGTCGGCGGTGACTGGTACGACGCCTTCCGCACCGAGGACGGCCGGACCGCCCTGGTCATCGGCGACGTGACCGGTCACGACAGCTACGCCGCGGCAGCCATGGCCCAGGTGCGCAACGTGCTGCGCGGCGTCGCGCACAGCCGCCGCGACAGCCCCGCGGCCACCCTGGCCGCGCTGGACCGGGCGATGCGCGACCTGGACGTCAACACGCTGGCGACCGCCGTCCTGGCCACCGTCGAACCGGGCCCGGAGCCGGTCTGCACCGGCGAGCGGGTGCTGCGCTGGTCCAACGCGGGACACCCGCCACCGTTGCTGATCGAGGTCGACGGCACCGTCACCGTCCTGGAGCACGACGCCGACCTGCTGCTCGGCGTGGACCCCGACGTTCCGCGCGCCGACCACGAGAGGCTGCTGCCGCCGGGGGCGACGGTGCTGTTCTACACCGACGGGCTCATCGAACGCCGGGGGGCGTCGCTGGACGCGGGCATCGCCTGGCTGACCGGCGCGGTCGCCCGGTGCGGCCGGCTGCCGCTGGCCGAGCTGTGCGACCGGCTGCTCGCCGAGCTCGCCGGCGCGGTCGAGGACGACGTCGCCCTGCTGGCGCTGCGGGCCCATCCGCACGCCGACGGCCGCTACACCGAGGACGGCGGGCGCTGCCCGTCCGGAGGCTGCCCGGACCGGTGAGCGGCGTCCCCCGGCCGGCCGCGCCGCCTCAGCGCCCGGGGAGCACCCGCCGCCCGGTCCGCCGCAGGCCGACCGCCAGGCAGGCCACCGCCGCCGCCAACGACAGCCGCCCGGGACTCGGGCCGACCCCGCCGATCAGCACGCCGGCCGCGGCGACGAGAACCGCCGCGGACAGCAGCCGGTCCCGTTCCCGGACCAGGCCGGTGGTCACCAGCGCGATCGCGGCGATGATCGCCACCCGGGACGGCGCCCCGGTCCCGGCGGTCGACGCCGACCAGGGCAGCCCCAGCGAGAGGACGGCGAGGACGCCGGACGCCGCGAGCCAGCCCGGCAGCCGACCCCTCACGCCGCCCCACCCCGAGCGGTACCGCCCAGATGACCACCGCGCTCGTTCCGGTCGCCCGGACCGGCGACGCCCGGGCCGCTCCGCCCGGGCGCCAGCCACAGGCCGGCCGCGGCCAGCGCGGGCCCGGCGGTGAGCAGGAAACCCCGGTCGCTGGCCGCCAGCGGCAGCGCGACCAGCACCCAGAAGACCCCGAGCCCGACCACTCCGGCCAGACCCACCCGCCAGCCCGTACCCGCCGCGAGCCCGGCCGGCACCCAGCGCAGCACCAGCGGCAGCAGACCCACCAGCGCCGCGACCGTGGCGAACGCCGACCAGGTCGGCACCACCGACCACAGCGAGTCGCTGCCGAACTGCCGGGTCAGCCCCAGCTCGAGCAACACCAGCCCGACCACGCCGAGCCCGAGGCCGACCAGCGTGCGCCGGTCCGCGGCCCTCCCGCCCCGCAACCGGGCACCGCGCGGAGCACCTGCGCGCGCTCCGCCGCCCAGCCGGGCGCCCAGCCGCTTCGCAGCGCCTCCGGACCCCGCCGTCCCCGGAACGCCCCCCGGGCCGGCGGCCGGCAGCTGCCCGGTGGGCCGGGGGGAGCCGGGCGGGGGCGGCGCCGACGGGCCGGAAGCCGGAGGCGCGGCGGTGGCTCCGGTGCTGCCCGGCGACGCGGCCGTGTCCGGCGCGCCGCCCTCCGCGGGAAACCCGGGGATGAAGTCCAGCCGCCCGCCCGGCGGGGCGCTGCCCGGCTGCGGCCAGACCTGCCCCGGCGGCAGCGGCTGCGGCGGCATGGTCTGCGGCCCGACCGATTGGGGAAAGCCCCCGGCCGGCTCCGACGCCAGCCCGGGTTCGTAGCTCGCCTCGGTGCTGAAGGCCGGCCCGGGCACCGGCTGGCCGGCCGGTGGCTGGACCTCCGGCCGGACCTCCGCCGCGGAGCCCGGCCCGCCGCCCGGTGCCACCACCGGGATGGCCTGGGTGCGCGGCTCCTGCTGGTCGCCCGGCGGCTGCGCCGGAGGGTCCTCCGGGCGCGGCGGGTGCGGCGGGCTCATCTGTCCTCCGGGCTGGCGGCTGGCGGGCTGGCGGGCGGCGGGCCGGGCGGGGCCGGGCGGTGCGGGCCACCGGACCGGCCACCCTCACCGTATCCGCGGATGGTTCCCGGACGGCGTACGCGGCCGGGGGCCGCGCCGGACTGCCCGCCCGGGGGCCGCACCCTAGATTCGGCCCGTGGCAGTGCGTGCAGGAATCGTGGTCACCGGCACCGAGATCCTCACCGGCCGGGTGAGCGACCGCAACGGTCCGTGGCTGGCCGAGCAGCTCCGCCTGCTCGGCGTGGACGTCGGCTCGGTGGTGGTCGTCGGCGACCGCCCCGGCGACCTGCGGGCGGCGCTGCGCTTCCTCGGCGCCGGCGGGATGGACCTGGTGCTCACCACCGGCGGACTGGGTCCGACCGCCGACGACCTCACCGCCGAGGTGGTGGGCGACGCCCAGGGCCGGCCCTCCGCGGTGGACCCGGACCTGGAGCAGCGGATCGCGGCGGTCGTCGCCCGGCTGATGGCCCGGCGGAACTGGCGGGTGGACCCGGCGGCGACCGCGGCCGGGGTGCGCAAGCAGGCGCGGGTCCCGGCCGGGGCCACGGTGCTGGAGCCGGTCGGCACCGCTCCCGGCCTCGTCGTCCCGGTGGCCGACGGGCGCAGTGGCCCGCCGGTGGTGGTGCTGCCCGGACCGCCGTCGGAACTGCAGGGCATGTGGCCGGCCGCCGTCGACGCGGCGCCGGTGCGCGCGGTGCTCGCCGGGGCGCAGGAGCTGCGCCAGGAGACGGTGCGGCTGTGGGGCACGCCCGAGTCGGAGCTGGCCGCCACGCTGCGCCGCGTGGACGACGAGCTCGGTGGGCTCGAGGTCACCACCTGCCTGCGGGACGGCGAGCTGGAGATCGTCACCCGGTTCCCGCCGTCGGCGGAACCCGCCTACCGCGGGCTGGTCGCGGCCCTGCAGGGCGACTTCGGCGACACGCTGTTCAGCGTCGGGCCGACGGTCGACGACCTGGTCGCCGACGCCCTCGCCGACCGCGATCGGACCATCGCCACCGGGGAGTCCTGCACCGCCGGCCTGCTGTCGGCTCGGCTGACCGCGCGGCCGGGCTCCTCGACGTGGGTGCTCGGCGGCGTCGCGTCCTACGCCGACACCGCCAAGGAGCAGCTGCTCGGCGTGCCGGCGGCAACCCTCGCCGAGCACGGAGCGGTCAGCCCGGAGGTCGCGCTGGCGCTCGCCGCAGGCGCCCGCCGGCGGTTCGGCGCGGACGTCGGTGTCGGGATCACCGGCATCGCCGGCCCCGGCGGGGGGACGGCGGGCAAGCCGGTCGGCACCGTGCACCTGGCTGCGATCGGACCGGAGGGGCGGCTGACCCGGTCCCTCGTCCTCCCCGGCTCGCGGGACGCCGTGCGGCAGCGCACCACCACGGTGGCCCTGCACCTGCTGCGCCAGCTGCTCCTCGGTGGCCCGCCGGCCTGAGTTCCACGTGGAACCGCGGATGCCGCCCGGGTGTCGCCGGACCTCCGGGCGGGCACTCCCACCGGGTGACGACGCTGACCCTGCACGCGACCGGAAACGCGACCCCGGTGGAGGTCTGGGAGCGCTACGCCTCCTTCGCCCGCTGGCCGGAGTGGTCGCCGCAGATCACCGCGGTCGACGTCGTGGCCGACCGGATCCGCCCTGGCGTCACCGGCAGGGTCCGCGGTCCGCTGGGGGTGCCGCTGCCCTTCCTCGTCGACGAGGTGGACGAGGCGACCCGGCAGTGGAGCTGGTCGGTCTTCGCCGGCCCGGTCCGGCTTCAGCTGACGCACTGGGTCTCCCCGGGGCCGGACGACGGGGCGACCACCGGGCTGCGGGTGCGCGGTGCCGCCCCGCTCGTCGCCGGCTACGCCCCGCTGGGGCTGGTCGCACTCAAGA
>JAICZD010000207.1 GCA_025933855.1 Modestobacter sp.
AGCGAGTTGACCAGCGCCGACCCCGTGCCGGCCCGGTTGGCCGGCAGCGACTGCACGCCGGCCGCCATCAGGGTGCCGAGAGCCAGGCCGACGCCGATGCCGCCCAGCACCAGGCTGGGCAGCAGATCACGCGCGTAGTCGGGGGTCACCGATACGAAGACGACGCGGTAGAGCAGACCCGCGGCGAACAGGACGCCGCCGGCCAGCACGAGCGGCCCGTGCCCGAGCCGGGCGGCGACCCGCACGGTCAGGACGGTGACCACCGGGACCAGGGCGGGACCGGGGACCAGGGCCAGCCCGGTCCGCAGCGCGCTCCAGTGCCACACGTCCTGGCACCAGAGCACGTTGGACAACAGCATCAGCGCGAAGGCCACGCCGAACAGCGCCGTCCCCGCGCCGGCCAGACCGAACCGCGGCAGCCGGAGCAGCGAGAGCTCCAGCAGCGGGACGTCGTGACGGGCCGACCGCCGGATGAACCAGGCGCCGGTCAGCAGCGCGATCACGAGCAGCCCGAGCGTCGCCGGCGACGTCCAGCCCCAGTCCGGGGCCTGCACGAGCGCGCCGGAGAGGGAAGCCACGGCGACGGTGATCAGCACAGCGCCCCAGAGGTCGGGCAGTCGGCCTGCCTCACGGGCGGCCGGGCGGGGCAGCACGGCGAGTCCCGCGGCGATGGTGAGGATGCCGATCGGCACGTTGACCAGGAAGACCCACCGCCAGTCCACCTGGACCAGCAGCCCGCCGGCGACCGGCCCGGCGGCCGCCGCGAGGCCGCCGACCGCCGCCCAGCCGCGGGTCGCGCCCGTCCGGCGTTCGGCCGGAACGGAGGCGAGCAGCAGCGCCAGCGAGCTCGGCAGTTGCGCCGCGGCGCCGACCGCCTGGACGACGCGGGCGAGGACGAGCACCCACAGCGTCGGCGCGGCCGCGCAGGCCACCGAGGCGAGGATGAACAGCCCCACGCCCGCGAGGAACACCGGGCGCTGGCCGATGCGGTCGCCGAGCCGGCCGAGGACGACGAGCAGCGCGGCCAGCGTCAGCGCATAGCCGTTGAGCACCCACGACAGCGCGCCCAGCGTCGCCGGATTGCCTCCGGAGGCGAAGCTCACCCCCATCGCCGGCAGGGCCACGTTGACGATCCAGAGGTCGACGTTGGTCATGAAGACGGCGAGGACCACGACGACGGTCGCGGCGCGGGCCCGGGCCCGGGTGGGTGCCGGTCCCGGCTGGGTGCCCGCCGTCCGCCGCATGAGCGTTCTCCCTCGCTGGTTTGATTTCCGAACCGAATGAGGGTGCACGCTAGCGCTCGTCGGTTTGATATGCAAACCTTGGGGTGTGGCGACACCGTTCAGATTCGAGGAGCTGGCCGGCCGGCCGTGCCCCATCGCGGCCTCGCTCGAGGTGGTCGGGGAGCGCTGGTCGCTGCTCGTCGTGCGCGAGGTGTCGCTGGGCAACCACCGGTTCAGCGAGATCGCCCGCGGCACCGGCGCCCCGCGCGACCGCCTCGCCGCGCGGCTGCGCGCCCTTGTCGAGGCCGGCGTCCTGGAGCGGCGCCCGCTCTCCGAGAGCCCCGGCCGGGCCGGCTACTTCCTGACCGAGTCCGGCCGCGACCTGCTTCCCGCGCTGCAGGCCCTGCTGCAGTGGGGCAATCGCTGGCTGGCCGACGAGCCGCCGGTCGTCCTGGAGCACCACGACCACCGGGTCGATGCCGAGTGGGTGTGCCGCACCTGCGGCGAGCCCGTCGCCGCATCGCCGGTCGAGCGGGTGCTCACGCCGGCCGGCCGTCGCCTGTCGGGGCGCTAGTCGCCCACGGCTCCTGAGATCGGGCGGTCGATCAGGGGGTCACAGGAGCCGGCCGCAGACCGGCCAGGCGCCCGGGCCCTGCCCGGCGAGCACCTTCTCGGCAATGGCGATCTGCTGGCCCTGCGTGGCGAGGTCGGCCCGCGGCGCGTAGGCGGTTCCGCCGTACGCCGCCCAGGTGGACTGGCTGAACTGCAGGCCGCCGTAGTAGCCGTTGCCGGTGTTGATGCTCCAGTTGCCACCGGACTCGCACTGGGCGACGCCGGTCCAGTCGTGCGTGGCCGCCGACGCCGGGGCGGCGAGGACGCCGACCCCGAGGGCTGCGGCGCCGAGGACGAGTGCCCCGCCGCGCAGGGTGCGGGCACGCGTCATCGCAGAGTTCTTGGACATGGGTGATCCTCCGATCACCGCCTGCGAGGTGAGCTGTCGGGTTCGGGCGAATCGGTGCCCGGCCGTGCGTGTCCGCCTGGACACGGCACGGCTTCACCCCAAGGCGCGCATGCGCGCCGGTACGTGGGTCCCCCGCCCCCGTCCTGGGTGAGTCTCGGAGTCAGGCTGCCGGCGGACGGGGTTCGGCGGTCCGGTGCCTCGCGCCCGGCCGGTGTGGCCCGAGCGCGCCTCCATGGTGAGCGGAACCGGCCGGTCCTGCTCGACCCGGTGGCGCACAGCCGACATACGCCCAGGACACGTCGCGACAGGCCGGGCCGAGGACGACGCACCGTCCCCGGCCCAAGACGCTGTGTCGCTGTTCGGCCCCCTTCCAGGGGCCCGTCCTGAGCCTGCGAAGGGTGGCGAGGAAAGGGGTCCTTCCTTAGTCGCGGACCAGGAGTGCCACCGGCAGCTGGGTGAGCAGGTCGCCCAGCGGGACGCCGGCGGCGTCGGAGACGGCGCGGCGGCCGGTCAGCAGATCCCGCCAGGCGCCGTTGGGCAGCTGCAGACCGGTGTCGCCCCAGCCGGTGCCGGACAGCCGCACGGGGAGCCGCGTCGCCACGGTCACCACCCCGCCGCGGTCGAACGCGACGACCGAGTCGGCCGCCGTCCCCGCTGCCCCGACCGGCGTGTAGCCGGCGAACGTCTCCGGGAAGTCGCGGCGGTGCCGCAGCGTCCGGGACACGACCAGCAGCTTGGCCGCCCCGGTGTCGTCCACCGGCGGCACCCAGCCCCCGTCCAGCCGGGCCAGCAGGGAGCGCCGCAGGTCGTAGTCGACCGGACGACGGTTGTCCGGGTCGACCAGTGACAGGTCCCACAGCTCGGTGCCCTGGTAGACGTCCGGAACGCCCGGCATGGTCAGCTGCAGCAGCTTCTGGGCCAGCGAGTTCGACCAGCCGAACGGCGCGATCCGGGCGACGAACGCCTCGATCCCGGCCCGCGTGGTGGCGTCGTCGAAGGCACCGTCGACGAGCGCGTGCAGCTGGTCCTCGAACTCCTGGACCGGGTCGGTCCAGGTCGTCGAGGTGCCGGCCTCGCGGGCGGCCTTCTCGACGTAGGCGTGCGCCCGCTCGCGCGACAGCGGCCACGCGCCGACCAGGTTCTGCCACACCAGGTGCGCCAGCGACCGGTCCGCCAGCGGATGGCGGTCCAGCAGGCCGCGCACCAGCGCGGCCCACTCGGTCGGCAGCTCGGCCAGCACGGCCAGCCGCGCCCGGACGTCCTCGCTGCGCTTGGTGTCGTGCGTGGACAACGTGGTCATCGACCCGGGCAGCCGTTCGGCGCGCACCTGCTGGGCCGCGTGGAAGTCCGCGACGGTCGAACCGAACCGGGCCGGGTCGCCGCCCACCTCGTTCAACGCCACGAACCGCGCCCACCGGTAGTAGGCGCTGTCCTCCACCCCCTTGGCCATCACCGGGCCGGAGGTCTGCTCGAACCGGGTGGCGAGCTCCGTGCCGGCGCTGCCGAGCAGCGGGTGCAGCGCGTCGACGGCCGCGGTCAGGTCCGGACGGCGCTCCCGGACGGCGGCCACCGTGGCGTCCAGGTGCGCCCGGCCGTCGGGCAGGTAGCTGCGGTAGACCGGGAAGGAGGCCAGCAGCTCCGCCAGCCCGTCGGTGACCTGCTCCGCCGGGACGCCGGGGACCTCGCCGACGATGCGCTGCAGCCGGGCCACCTCCGAGCCGAGGATCCCGTCGGTCACCTCGCGTTTGCAGTCATGCACCAGCTGCGCGTAGTCGACCTCGGAGCCGGCCAGCTCGGTGTCCAGGGCGGTGAGCGCCGGCTCACCGGACGGGTCCACCAGGACGCCGTCCACCTCGGCGAGGGCGTCGTAGCCCGTCGTCCCCGCGGCCTGCCAGCTCTCCGGCAGGACCTCACCGGGCTCGAGGATCTTCTCCACGACCGTCCACCGGCCGCCGGTCGCGCCGGCCAGCCGGTCCAGGTAGCCCTTCGGATCGGCCAGCCCGTCCGGGTGGTCGATCCGGAGCGCGTCGACCGCGCCGGACTCCACCAGCCGCGCGACCAGCTCGTGGGTGGCGGCGAAGACCGCCGGGTCCTCGGCGCGCAGCCCGGCGAGGGTGTTGATGGCGAAGAACCGGCGGTAGTTGAGCTCGGAGTCCGCCCGCCGCCAGTCGACGAGCTCGTAGTGCTGCCGGTCGTGCACGGCGACCGGGTCGTCGCCGTCCCGGGCGGTGCCCGGCGCGACCGGGAACCGGTTGTCGTAGTAGCGCAGCTCCCACCCGCCGTCGGCCCGGACCAGTTCCAGCTTGGACAGGTCGTCGGCGGAGCCGAGCACCGGCAGCCGGACCCGGCCGCCGCCGAAGTCCCAGTCGACGTCGAACGCGGCGGCGTGCGCGCTCTCGCGGCCGTGCCGCAGCAGGTCCCACCACCAGCCGGACTCGTGCGGGTCGGCCACGCCCATGTGGTTGGGCACGAGGTCCAGCACGAGACCGAGCCCGGCGGCGTGCAGGGCCGCGACGAACCGGTCGAAGCCCGCCTGACCGCCGCGCGGCTCGTCGATGTGCGCGTGGTCGACGGTGTCGTACCCGTGCGTGCTCCCCGCCGCCGAGCGCAGCAGCGGCGAGGAGTACGCGTGGGTCACGCCGAGGTCGGCCAGGTAGCCGGCCACGGCCGCCGCGTCGTCCAGGGTGAAGTCCGCGGTGATCTGCAGCCGGTAGGTGCTCGCGGGGGTGCCGCTCATGCGGCTGCGCAGAGGACGACGGTGGCCCGGGCGGCGACGGTGATGGTGTCGCCGGCCTTGACCTCCACCTGCTCCACCTGGCCGAACTCGGCGGTGTCCACCACGACCGTCCAGCCCTGCGCGTACTCGGTCGCCGGCAGGGTGAAGTCGATCGGCTCGTGGTGGGCGTTGAACGCCAGGTAGAAGCAGTCGTCGACCACGGCCTCGCCGCGTTCGTCGGTGGACCGGATGCCGTGCCCGTTGAGGTACATCGCGACCGACTTGGCGTAGGCGGCGTCCCAGTCCTCCTCGGTCATCAGCTCACCGGCCGGCGTCAGCCAGGCCACGTCCTGGACCGGGGCCCCCTCGGGCCGGCGCACCGGGCGGCCGTGGAAGAACCGCCGGCGGCGGAACGTCGGGTGGTCGTTGCGCAGCTTGGTGACCAGCTTGGTGAACTCCAGCAGGCCCTCGTCGACGTTCTCCCAGTCGATCCAGGTGAGCGGGGAGTCCTGGCAGTAGCCGTTGTTGTTGCCGCCCTGGCTGCGGCCCAGCTCGTCGCCGTGCAGCAGCATCGGCACGCCCTGGGACAGCATCAGCGTGGTGATGAAGTTGCGGCGCTGCCGGGCGCGGAGCTCGAGCACCTCCGGGTCGTCGGTGGGGCCCTCCACGCCGCAGTTCCAGCTGCGGTTGTGGCTCTCCCCGTCGTTGTTGCCCTCGCCGTTGGCCTCGTTGTGCTTCTCGTTGTAGGAGACCAGGTCGTTGAGGGTGAAGCCGTCGTGCGCGGTCACGAAGTTGATGCTCGCGACCGGCCGCCGCCCGGAGTGCTGGTACAGGTCGGCGGAGCCGGTGAGCCGGCTGGCGAACTCGCCGATGGTGGCGTCCTCGCCGCGCCAGAAGTCGCGGACCGTGTCGCGGTACTTGCCGTTCCACTCCGTCCACAGCGCCGGGAAGTTGCCGACCTGATAGCCGCCGTCGCCGACGTCCCAGGGCTCGGCGATGAGCTTGACCTGGCTGACGATCGGGTCCTGGTGGACCAGGTCGAAGAACGCCGACAGCCGGTCCACCTCGTGGAACTGCCGGGCCAGGGTGGA
>JAICZD010000156.1 GCA_025933855.1 Modestobacter sp.
GCGCGGGCAGGTCACCGGCGGCGGGGTCGCCGACCGGCGTCTCCTGGAACCTCATCAGGCGACCTCGATCCGCTGGACGGGGGCAGGGGTCGGCCCGGTTCCGGGCTCCCTTGCCGGGGTGTCGGCCGGCGCGTCGCCGGAACGGTCCTCGACCGGCCGCTCGTCGGCCCGCTCGCCGGGAGCCGGCTCGTCGGGAGCCGGCTCGTCGTCAGCCGGCTCGTCGGGAGCGCGGTCGTCCGTAACGCGGTCGCGGGCCGCCGGCGGGTCTGCCGTGCCGGCGCTCGCGGCGGCGGCCTGGGCGCGCAACGCAGCAGCGGCGGTGCTGAGGACGTCGGCCAGCCCCTCCAGCAGGTCGGGACGATGACCGCGCACGGCTGCCAGTCCGACGCACACCGGGCACCAGCGGCACTCGGCCGAGTGGTCGGCAGGCGGGGATCCCGGGGCCGGACCGGCGCCGGCGGCCCCGCCGAGACCGGCACCGAAGGTACCCAGCGCGTCCGCCAGACCGGAGCCGGCGACGAGGCGCCGGGCCTGCTCGATCCAGTCCGGAGCGGGCCCGCTCATGCCCGGCTCCCCGGTGCGGCCATGCGCTCCTGTGCCGCCAGCAGCCCGGCCGGCCACTGTGCCGGATCGGGGGTGAAGCGGACCTCGAGGCCGGTCTCCGCCGTGCCCGGCCGGGTGAGGGTGCCCCCGGCCACGATGCAGCGCCGCAGCAGCGGGTCCAGCGGCAGCGACCGGCGCTGCCCGGCGGCGGTGACGACCAGGTCGTCGGCCCACCGGGTCAGCTCCACCTCACCGCGCCGGGCGAAGGGCAGCGGCAGGGCGAGGGACCAGCCGGCGGACGTGCGCTGCGGAGTGGCCGGGACGGCCGGCGCACCGGGCGTGGCGGGCACGGCGGCGTCCAGCGCGCGCAGCCCGGGGACGTCGGCGGGCGGCACCGCGGCCTCGGCCACCGACCGGACGTCGTCCACGAGTGCCCCGACGGCGGCCAGCGCGGCGTGCTGCAGCCGGCCCCGTGCCGCGCCCCACTCCCCCGGCAGCTCCGGCAGCACCCGGTTGACGGTCACCGAGGCCGCCCGCTGCCCGAGCACGCCGAGCGCGGTGGCGGCGGTGCCGAGCTCGCCGGCCGCCTCGGGCTCCGGCCGCAGCACCAGGTGGACCGCCGTCCGCGCCGGATCGGCCAGCGGCACGGCGCCGACCAGCTCCTCCAGGGCCGACACGCCGCCAAGGAGCGCCGCGACCCCGCCGGGACGGCCGGGGACGACCGCGGAGCGCAGCGTCGCGAGCATCCGCAGCCGGGGCGGCGCCGCCTGCGCCAGCCACCAGCGCAGCGCAGCGGGCAACGCCAGCAGGGACAGCGCGGCCGGGAGGGGGCCGGCGTCCACGACCACGACGTCGACCCGGCCGGAGGCCGCGTGCCCGGCCAGGGCGGCGAGGACGGCGAACTCCGTCGCTGCCGGAACCGCGACCACCGAGCTGGCCGGCGGCACCGCGACCATCGGCAACGCTGCGGAGACCTGGTCGGCGTGCCGGCTCCACAGCCGCTCGAGGGCGGGCTGCGCCGCGACGACGTCCACCTCGACGGCGTCCGCCAGCCCGCCGGCCGCGGGTGGCCGGGTGGTCAGCAGCACGCAGCGGGAGCCGGCGGCGGCCGAGGTCAGCGCGGTGGCGGCGGCGACCGTAGAGGAACCGGCACCGCCGGGTCCGGTGACGAGCAGGATCTGCACCGCTCAGCCCTCGACGCGCTTCTTGAGCTCCTTGAGCGCGGTGTCCAGGATGACTTTCTCCGCCTTCCGCTTGATCAGCCCGAGCATCGGGATGGCCAGGTCGACGGTGATCGAGTAGGTCACCTCGGTGCTGCCGTCGCCCAGGTCGCGCAGCGTGTAGGAGCCGTCCTGCCGCTTCTGCATCTGGCCCTGCACCAGCGTCCAGCTGACTGCGGAGTCCCCGTTCCAGGCGTAGTCCAGGACGTAGTCGTCCTTGATCGCACCCTGGTCGATCACGAAGTGCACCCGCCGGGCCCGGCCGTCGGGGCCGGGCTCGACGACCTCCACGGTCCTGGCCGCGGCCACCCACTGCGGATCGGCGGGGAAGTCCGCGATCACCGCCATGACGTCGGCCGGAGGCGCGTCGACGACGATCGACTGGGTGGACTGGTCGGCCATGGGCGCAGGGTAGTCGGTCCCGCCGCGCGCCCCCGGCGGCCGGCAGGTCGCCTGCCGGACCGGGATGGCGTCGTCCCAGCCCAGGGCGCCACCCGGGGACGGCGTCCGGCCGGTCCGGGCCACTCGCCGACTAGATTCGCCGCTGACCCCCGCGCCCGGGGCCGGCAGGCGACGGTGCCTCCCACCGGGCGGGACAGAGAGGATCGGCGTGCGCGAGCTGAGCGTTCCCCCCATCGCCACGGTGGGGCCTGACGAGGCCCTCACCGACCTGGTGGCCCGCAACGCGGCGGAGCACCCGACCGGCGTGGGGCTGCGGATCCAGCGCGGGGGCCGGTGGGAGGACGTGACCCACGCCGAGTTCGCCGGCCAGGTCGCGGCGGTCGCCAAGGGCCTCGTGGCCGGCGGCGTCCGGGCCGGTGACCGGGTGGGTCTGCTGGCCCGCACCCGCTACGAGTGGACGGTGCTGGACTTCGCCATCTGGACCGCCGGGGCGGTGGTCGTGCCCATCTACGAGACCTCCAGCCCCGACCAGCTCGCCTGGATCCTCACCGACTCCGGCGCCCGGGCCATCGTGGTGGAGAACGCCGGGCACGCCGCCACGGTGGAATCGGTCCGCGACCAGACCCCCGATCTCGGCCCGGTGTGGGTCATCGACGACGGCGCGCTGGACGTGCTCACCGCGGCCGGCGCCGACGTGCCCGACGGCGAGCTGACCGCGCGCCGCACCACCGTCACCGCCGACAGCCTGGCCACGCTGATCTACACCAGCGGCACCACCGGCCGGCCCAAGGGCTGCGAGCTGACCCACGCCAACTTCCTGTTCGAGATCCGCAACGGGATGACGCTGCTCGACCGGTACCTGAACCCGGACGGCTCGCTGCTGCTGTTCATCCCGCTGGCCCACGTGCTGGCCCGGGTGCTGGAGGTCGGTGCCCTCTACACCCGTGCCGTCATCGGGCACACCGCCGACGTCAAGGACCTGGTCGGCGACCTGGGCCGGTTCCAGCCGACCTTCCTGCTGGCCGTGCCCCGGGTGTTCGAGAAGGTCTTCAACAGCGCCAAGGCCGGCGCGGAGTCCTCCGGAAAGGGCCGGATCTTCGACCGGGCGGCCCAGGTGGCCGTCGAGTGGTCCCGCGCGCACGACACCGGCGGCCCGGGGCTGGCGCTGAAGGCGCAGCACGCGGTCTTCGACAAGCTGGTGTACGGCAAGCTGCGGGCCGCCCTCGGCGGCCGGTGCGCCGCCGCCGTCTCCGGCGGCGCCCCGCTGGGCGAGCGGCTCGGCCACTTCTTCCGCGGCATCGGCATCACGATCTTCGAGGGCTACGGCCTGACCGAGACCACCGCCGCGGCCGCGGTCAACCACGACACCGCGCTGCGGATCGGCACGGTCGGCCGCCCGCTGCCCGGGGTGGACGTCGCCATCGCCGAGGACGGCGAGGTGCTGCTGCGCGGGGGCATCGTGATGCGCGGGTACTGGCGGAACGAGCAGGCCACCCGTGAGGCGATCGACGAGCACGGCTGGTTCCACACCGGCGACATCGGCGAGCTGGACTCGCAGGGGTTCCTGTCGATCACCGGCCGGAAGAAGGAGATCCTGGTGACCGCCGGTGGCAAGAACGTCGCCCCGGCCGTGCTGGAGGACCGGCTCCGGGCGCACAAGCTCATCAGCCAGTGCATCGTCGTCGGCGACCAGCGGCCGTTCATCGGTGCGCTGGTCACCCTGGACGCCGAGGCGCTGCCGGGCTGGCTGCGCAGCCGGGGCAAGGACCCCTCGCTGACCCCCGACCGGCTGCGCGAGGACCCCGACCTGCAGGCCGAGATCCAGGCGGCGGTGACCGAGGCCAACGAGGCCGTCTCGCACGCCGAGGCGATCAAGAAGTTCCGCGTGCTCGCCGCGGACTTCAGCGAGGAGAACGGCACGCTCACCCCGAGCCTGAAGCTGAAGCGCGCCGTGGTGATGAAGGAGTTCGGCGACGAGGTCGAGGCCCTGTATGCCCCGTGACCGGAGTCGCCAGGTGACGGTCTCCGTCACCTAGCGACTCCGGTCGGGGTTCAGGAGGTCGGCGAAGGTCTGGTCGATCGACTCCCACGACCAGCGCTGCTCCACCCAGGTACGCCCGGCGGCGCCCATGGCCCGGGCCCGGGCGGGGTCGTCGAGCAGGCCGGTCAGCGCGTCGGCCACGGCGGCCGGCGAGCGCGGGTCGACGACGTGCCCGGTGACCCCTTCCTGGACGGTCTCCGGGGCGCCGCCGGAGGTGCCGGCGACCACCGGCAGGCCGCAGGCGGCCGCCTCCAGGTAGACCATGCCCAGCCCCTCGACGTCCAGCCCGCCGCGGCGGGTGCGGCAGGGCATGGCGAAGACGTCGCCGGCGGCGTAGTGCCCGGGCAGTTCGGCGGCCGGCACGCCGCCGGTCAGGACGACGGAGCCGTCCAGCCCCCGGACGGCGATCGCGCGGCGCAGCGACGGCTCGAGCGGCCCACCGCCGACCAGCAGCAGCCGCGCGTCGGGATGCCGGGCGAGCACCCGGGGCCAGGCCTCGACCAGCGCGTCCTGCCCCTTGCGGCGCACCAGCCGGGACACGCAGACGACGACGGGCGCGCCGTCCAGCCCGTGGCGGGCCCGGACCGCGGAACCGTCGACGGCCGGGCTGAAGCGCTCCACGTCCACCCCCGGGGACAGCTGCGCCAGCCGCACCCGGTCGCCCAGGGCGGGGGCCAGGCGGTCGCGGGTGTAGGCGCTGATGTAGGTGAGGACGTCGAGCCCGCCGGCGATGCGGCGCATCACCGAGCGCGCGCCCGGCAGCGCCACCCAGCCGGTCTCGTGGCCGTGGGTCGCGCCGACCAGGCGCTCCACGCCGGAGCGGCGCAGGCCCGGCGCCAGCAGCCCCAGCGGAGCCGCGGCGCCGAAGAACGCGGTGCGGCAGTCGTGCTCGCGGGCGAGCCGGGCGGCGGCGCGGGCGGCGGACGGTGTCGGCAGCAGCATGCCGGTGGGCGCCCGGACCACCGGATAGGGCAGCGCCGCGTCGTACTCGGCCGCGCCCGGGTGGTCGGAGGCGAGCACCACCAGGCTGCCGGGCGGGCGACGGGCCAGCAGGGCGGCCACGAAGGTCTGGATGCCGCCCTGCCGCGGCGGGAAGTCGTTGGTCACGACCAGCGTCCGGCTCCGGTCGCCGGTCATCGCTGGTGCAGCCGGGCCCAGTCACCGGCGAAGGCGATCCGTTCCGCCGTGGTCGGATGGGTGCCGAAGAACCACTGCCAGAGCGCCGGCGGATCCGGGTCGGACAGGTTCGCCAGGCCCAGCCGGCGCTGCACCTCGACGAAGGCCGCGGGGTCCTCGGTGAGGTCGAGGGCGTGCAGATCGGCGCGCGCCTCGACCTGCCGGGAGCGGCCGTCCACCAGCGGGGTGGACAGCAACGTGCCCAGGGCCAGCAGGAAGAGCAGGAGCCCGACCGCACGCGGATCGCCGGCGGAGTCCGCGCCGGCCCGGCGCAGCAGCGGCGTCCAGCCCATCAGCCAGCCGAGCAGAGCGACGCCGGCGGCGGCGCCGAGCGCGCCGACCAGCGTGTTGGTGAGGACGTCGTCGGCGGCCACGTGACCCAGCTCGTGGGCCACGATCGACTCCACCTGGTCGTCGGGCAGGCTGTCCAGCACCGTGTCGTAGACGACGATGCGGCGGGTGGAGCCGAAGCCGGAGACGTAGGCGTTCAGCCCGGTGGTCCGCCGGCTCGCGTCGGCGACCAGGACGTCGTCCACGGGTGTGCCGTTGCGTTCGGCGAGCGCGAACAGGTCGCTGCGGAGCGCCCCGGCCGGCATGGGCTGGAACCGGTTGAAGGCCGGTTCGATGAGCAGCGGGTAGAGGAAGGAACCGACCACCACCAGTGCTGCGGCACCGAGGCCCGCCCACGCCCACCAGCTGCGCGGGGCCCGGCGGGCCAGGGCGACCACGGCGAGCAGGCTCAGCGCGGTGATCACCGCCGAGATCGCGGTGGCGGTGACCACGTCGCGGACCCACAGGCCCCAGCTGCGGGTGGACAGCCCGTACCGGTGCCGGATCACCTCGCTGTAGGCGGACAGCGGCAGCGTCACCAGCCGCCCGATGACCAGCAACGCCACCGAGCCCAGCAGCACCTGCCAGGCCCAGCCCCCGCCGAGCGGACGCGCCACGGCGCGCGCCAGGCCCGCGCCGGCCGGGGTGAGGCCGAACAGCCCGGACACCAGCAGGCCCAGCAGCAGCGAAGCCAGGGAGGCCGGCCGCAGCGCCCGGGTGAAGGACTCCGCGCGGTGGATCTGCTCGGCCGAGAAGGCGGCCGCCGGGTCGACGGGGGTGCGCCCGCCCGGCGGAACGGGCAGCAGGTGCCAGGGAGTGGTCACGACGATGACGACGACCACGGCCGCACCGAGCAGGAGCGCCACCAGCAGCGCGAGGCTTCGGGCGCTCACCGGGCCGAGCTTAGGACCCTGTGGATCGGGAGCTGTGGATCGGGAGCTGCGGATCGGGAGCCGCGGATCGGGAGCCGCGGATCGGGAGCTGCGGCTCGGGACTCGGCCGACCTGATGATCAGTGCACGAGGCGCCGAGCGGAGACGTAGCCGGACATGTCCACGCTGGTGACCTGCACCGGAACGCCGAAGGTCGCCGCGTGCACCATCTTCCCGTTGCCGACGTACATCCCGACGTGGCTGACCGGGCTGTAGAAGAACACCAGGTCGCCGGGCTGCAGCTCGCTGCGCGAGACCGGGGTGCCCATCGTGGACTGCACCCGGCTGGAGTGCGGCAGCTGCACGCCGGCCGCCGCGTAGGCGTACTGCATGAGGCCGGAGCAGTCGAAGGACGAGGGCCCCCCGGCACCCCAGACGTAGGGGTCGCCGATCTGGGCCAGCGCGGTCTGGACGGCGGTCTGCGCGGCGCCGTTGGGCGCGGACACCGCCGCGGCCGGAGCAGCCGACCCGGATGCGGCCCCCGAAGCCGACCCGGCGGCCGAACCGCCGGCGGCGGAGACGGAGACCGCGGCGGGAGCGGCCAGCTGCGGCCCGGCGTGGGCCCGGGCGACCTGTGCCTGCTGCGCGGCGGTCAGCTGGGCGAACTGGGCCTTGTAGTCGGTGATCTCGGACTTCAGGTCCGCCTGCTGGGCGGTCACCGTCGCCAGCGTCTTGCGGGCGGCGGCCGCGGCGCCGTCCGCGGTGTCCTTGGCGGCGGCCGCGGTCGCCGCGGCGGCGCTGACCTGGGACAGCACGTCGTTGGTGTGGCCGGCGATCGCATCCAGCGTGTTGACCTGGGAGAGGAACTCGTCGGCCGACCCGCTGGTCATCAGCGCGTTGAACCGGGAGTGGTTCGCGCCGGTTAAGGCGCTGCGGGCGACCTGGGGCATCGGGCGGTCCAGGGCGGCGACCGGCGCCTGCGCTGCGGCGACCGCGGCGATCGCCGCGGTCGCCGCA